>JAYWDL010000550.1:0-2829 GCA_043779865.1 Polaromonas sp. | reverse complement strand
CAGCTTCTGGAAGACTCCTTCAAGAAGAACGCGGCCAAACCGTTTTCGGTTTGCATGGACCGCTGGATGTCCTACGGAGAGCTTGACAGCCTGTCAGCCGCCCTGGGTGCGTGGCTGCAAAATCTCGGACTGGAGCCGGGTGCGCGCGTGGCCATCATGCTGCCGAACGTTCCGCAATTCGCGGTCACGATGGCTGGTATTTTGCGGGCGGGGTACACCTGTGTGAACGTGAACCCGCTTTACACACCGCGCGAACTGGCGCATCAACTAAAGGATTCGGGCGCAACGACGATCGTGATTCTGGAGAACTTTGCAGGCACGTTGGCCGAGGTCATCGACCAGATTCCAGTCAGACATATCGTCATCGCCTCCATGGGTGATCTGCTCGGGTTTTGGTATGGCAAATGGATGACCTTCGCAGTTCGCCACCTCGCGAAGATGGTTCCGGCCTACAAACTGCCGCTCGCAGGCGGACGCAAGGTCACACCGTTCAATCAGGCGATTGCCGAGGGCATGGCGCTGACACTAAGGCCGGCTGCCTGCACGCTCGATTCGGTCGCTTTTCTTCAGTACACCGGTGGCACGACGGGTCTCTCGAAGGGTGCCGTACTGACCCATCGCAACATCATTGCGGCGATTTTGCAGGGAGATGCGTGGTTTACACCGGCCTTGAAACGTATCGGTGACCTCAGCAGAATCAACAACATCGCAGCGTTGCCGTTGTATCACATCTTCGCACTAACGCTGTGCCTGCTGACGATTCGCTGGGGTTCTCACCTGACGCTGATTCCCAATCCACGCGACTTTGGCAGAGTCATCGAGGTGCTGAAAAAGCGGCCCTTTCACATGCTGCCGGCGGTCAATACGCTTTTCAATGCCTTGCTGCAACATCCGCAGTTCAAGACGATTGACTTTTCCAATCTATGCGTTTCTCAAGCTGGCGGTATGGCAGCATCCGATGGCACTGCAAAACACTGGATGCAGGTGACCGGCTGCCCCATGATCGAAGGTTGGGGTATGAGCGAAACTTGCGCCATAGGTACCAACAACCCGGTTACCAACAAAACGTTTACCGGTTCGATCGGGTTGCCGTTGCCGAGTATCGATCTCGCAATCAAGGACGATGACGGCAATTCACTACCGATAGGTCAACCCGGTGAAATTTGCATCAAGGGACCGCAGGTCATGACGGGCTACTACCAGCAGCCGGCAGAAAATGAAAAAGCCTTTACCAGCGATGGTTTCATGCGGACGGGTGACGTTGGCGTCATGGACGATTTCGGCTACACCAAGATCATTGACCGCAAAAAAGACATGATCATCGTTTCAGGTTTTAATGTGTTTCCGAACGAGCTGGAAAACGTCATCTCCCTCTGTCCTGGCGTTGTGGAGTGTGCGGCTATTGGCGTAGTCGATCAAAGTCAGGGCGAGGCCATTAAGGTTTTTGTGGTGAAGAACGACCCCACCCTTTCGGAAGACGACCTTAGCGCGTATTGCAAATTACACCTTACCGGCTACAAACGGCCCAAATACATTGAATTTCGCGATGAACTACCCAAAAGCAACGTCGGAAAAATACTCAGACGTGAGTTGCGAGCATCGAATTGACGGCGTCCACGCGCTCCTCTGCTGATGGCGGTGTTTGATCGGGCATCTCTTCCGTCGGGAATGCGCGTTTTTGAGCGCGGTTGGCTCTCGTCCAATAATATTCTTTTTACCGATGGCGAAGCATCGCTGCTAGTTGACAGCGGCTATTGCACCCACTCGGCGCAAACATTGCAGTTAGTCGAGCATGCATTGGACGGTCGTGTGCTGGACTTCTTGGTCAACACCCATCTGCACAGCGACCATTGCGGTGGAAACGCAGCGCTTCAGGCGCGCTACTCCCGTCTTGAGACGCTGATCCCGCCGGGGCAAGCCGCTTTAGTTGACCTGTGGGATCCAGTCGCGTTGATTTATGTGCCGACCGGGCAGTTGTGCCCGCGTTTTACTTACAGCGCCGTGATTGCGCCGGACACAGAAATAGCCTTTGGGTCTCGCATGTGGCAAGCTCATGCGGCTTCGGGTCATGACCCGCATTCGTTGTTGTTTTTTGAGCCCATCAGTCAAACGCTTATTTCTGCCGATGCGTTGTGGGAAAACAGTTTTGGCATCGTCTTTCCGGAACTGGAGGGCGAAGATGCGTTCGATGACGTGGCGGAGACATTCGACCTTATCGAAAAATTGCATCCCAGAATGGTTATTCCTGGCCACGGTGCCGTTTTTTCTTACTCCGCAGAGGTGCTTGACCGCGCACGAGCGCGCCTGGATCACTTTGTGCGCAGGCCTGACAAGCACGCGCGCCATGCAGCAAAAGTACTGATCAAGTTCAAGCTGCTTGAGAGACAGCAGCAACCAGTTGACGAGCTGATTCAATGGGCGGCTGGAACTGATTACCTGGTGCAGATTCGCGATAACTTTTTTGAGACCGAGCGAATAACAGACTGGATTGAGGCGATGCTGGATGAGCTTCTCACTTCCGGTGCCCTGACGCGAAAAGGAAATCTGATTTTGAACGCCTGATTGGCACTGTGATGCTGCGAAGTAGCAAAACCCCTCAAGAGAAGCGGCTTGCAACTGACTTGGCTTGCTCGCTTGCCGGTAGAACTCAAACCTCACATGGGGCCGAGTCCGTAGCGACTGTCGAAGTACAGACGAAAAAACGCCCAGCTGATAGATCAACTGGGCGCTTCTCATTGTAAGAGCCTGACGATGTCCTACTTTCACACGGGAACCCGCACTATCATCGGCGCTAAGTCGTTTCACTGTCCTGTTCGGGATGGGAAGGAG
>JAYWDL010000549.1:0-2837 GCA_043779865.1 Polaromonas sp. | reverse complement strand
TGGGCCAGGGGCCAATTTTATTGAATTTCTGGTCAATTCCTGCGCAGCGCCCGAAGCCGCTGCCACACCACGGCTTTGGGTTCCACCATGGCCATGGCCTGCATGCAGCGCTCCAGCCACCCCTGGCGGTTTTGCAGCCGCAGCAGTGCCTTGTCAAGGTCCTGACGAATGGCATCGCCATAGGCTCCGTGCGCTTTCAGCAGTGCCTGGCGCAACAGGGCCAATGACGGCTTCATCATGGCCAGGTCAATCACGTCACGGTTGAACACGCCGTCGTCGCCCCACCGGTCTGAATTGGCCAGCAGCTTGCTGGTGGCCATGTCCAGGGGGCTCAAGGTTGCGACCCCGCAAACTTCATCTTTCGCCGTCGGTGCCGCCAGCTGGATGCGGCCCTCCAGAACAATCTCGAACTTGATGAGCTGGTCGTCCACACGCAGCGTGGTGCGAATGCCATATTGATCGGCCCGCACTTCTTTGACTTGCTCCAGGGGTGTCGCCTGGGCATGAACAATGCCGGCAATGCCGCCCGGATTGGTCAGCAACTGGCGCAGGTTGCGGTAGCTGGCAAGGTCCGACACCAGAAAATCAATGTCAACCGACTCGCGGTATTCGCCATACTGCAGCGCGATGGCCGTACCGCCGCCGAACAGACAGTGGTTTTCACGCAGCAAGGGGGCGTTGAGTGCGCGCAGTACGCGCGCAATGCGCTGGTGGTGCGGTCGTTCAAACATGGCGGGCATTCATGTCAGGGCCAGGCGCAAGGCATCGACCAGTTGTTGCTCATGCGGCTGCAGCGCTGCCACGTCGATATGGCGCCAGTTGCGCTCGTAAATGCTGAGCGCCTCCGCCGGCGTCAGTTCATCCACACCATGCACTTGCCAGGCGAGTTGCTTGAGTTGCGGGTAGTCACCCAGGCGCACGCGCGCCGGGAGCCAGCCCCTGTGATCGACGGCAGGCGCAGCGGCGGCTTGATCGGCTGGCACGCTCAGGCTGAAGTCCAGCCCAAGCGCCGCCATGACGTTCAGGTAGGCCGCCATGGTGACTGCGGCGCCACCTTTTTCAATGCGGTGCAAGGTCACGCGCGACAGGCCAGCCGCCTCTGCCGCGACCGTGGCACTGAGCCCCAGCGCCTTGCGGCGTGTACGAATCTGCTGCCCGAGAGCTTCCAATCGGGCAGCCGTGGCGCTTGAGATGGGGAGGGATGGTGCCGGCATAGTGTTTCTCATTTTATCCATTTAAGAAGAAATGTAAATAATGAGAACCAACTTTAAGGCTTTGTACGCGCTGGCACGCCCTCAGGGCTGTTTGGGCGATAGCCGCCAAGAAAAAAACCCGCTTCGGCGGGGTTTTTTCTTTTAACAACGCAGGCGTTCGTCAGGCTGCCTTATTTCGGCGTCGCGCGACTACCCTTAGCTCGCTCGCGGCAAAACGCTTGAGAACCTGGCGCATCAGGGTCTGGTAGCCCATGCCGCCGTTGGTGCTCGCCATGTTCTTGAAGTCTTCAATCAGGGATTCGGGTAACCGAATGGAAATTAACTTCAAACCCAAGGCCTGATCCAGCGCGACATCATGCCCAGGCCCGCCGACCGAAGCGTATTGTTCATCGGCGCCCCATAGGCGGTCGTCCCAAACGTCGGGGGTTCCGGCAATTTTTTTGCTCATGATGATTCTCTTGTTGGAATTAGATTGTATATACACATCTAAGTCAAATTCTGCTTATTGCAGCGGCTGAAGGTACTGGAGACAAAGCACCCTCTATCATCAACAGCCATGCCGAACTTCATCTCTGAAGACCAGATAGAGCAGGCGCTGCTTCAGCGCTTGCAGCATGTTTGCGGCTTCGACGTGCTGAACTGCCACACGGCCGACCCGGCAGATTTGAACGATGGCTCGGGCCGCATAGACAAACGCGATGTCCTGCTGCCCGCGCACGTTAAAACTGCGGCACTGCGGCTGAACCCGCGGATTCCTGAAACCGTGGTGCTTGCTGCGCTGGCCCGCCTTGGTGACCGGCGCCAGGCGATGAGTCTGGTGGCGGCGAACCGTGAGGTGGATGGCCTGCTGCGTGACGGCATCGCCGTGAACTTTGAAGATGCTCAGGGCCGGCCACAGCAAGAGCAGTTGCGCCTGATCGACTTCAACGCGGCCGCCAACAACGAATTTCTGGCGGTGTCGCAGCTGTGGATCAAGTGCACGGGCATTTCGGCGCTGGCCGATTACCGGCGGCCCGACGTGTTGCTGTACGTCAATGGCATTCCGCTGGTGTTTGTGGAGCTGAAAAACTCCAACGTGAAGCTCAGATCGGCCTACAGCGACAACCTGACGAACTACAAGAATGACATTCCGCAGCTGTTCATCACGAATGCGTTTTGTGTGCTTTCTAACGCCATCGAAACGCGGCTGGGCAGCCTGACAGGGCAGTGGGAACACTTTTTTGGCTGGCTGAGGGTCAATGACGAGAAAGAAAAAATTGACCGCGCACAGATTGCCGAGGCCGGCACGTCGCTGGAGCGGCTGGCGGAAGGTTTGTTTCAGCAAGAGCGCCTGCTGGACTATGTGGAAAACTTTGTGTTGTTTCACCGCGAGACCAACAAGATACTCGCGCAAAACCACCAGTTCATTGGCGTGAACCACGCGCTGGCGCAGTTTGAAGAGCGCAACGCACACAGCACCGACGACAAAGCGGCGCGCGGCAAGCTGGGCGTGTTCTGGCACACGCAGGGTTCGGGCAAGAGCTTTTCGATGGTGTTTTATGTGCGCAAGATCTTCCGCAAGCTGACGGGTAATTTCACCTTTGTGGTGGTGACGGACCGCGACGACCTGGACGGGCAGATTTA
>JAYWDL010000548.1:0-8250 GCA_043779865.1 Polaromonas sp. | reverse complement strand
TTATCAGCGTCCAGAGCACTGGCCAGACCGTGGCAGGCCAGATTCCACCCATCAAACCCTGACCCGTGGTGTAGATGGCGTCGATCACGCGACTGCTCCTTCAAGCCCGGCTGCCTTGCGCGCGTCTGCAGTCAACTGCAGCGAGGTGGCACGCCTGACCAGCCCGTCAAGCTGGTAAATGCTGGCGACAGCTGGTGCAGGACCGGCAACTCCAGACAGCACAATTTCCCCCTGACTTGCATTACTCAATCGGTTCACGGGCACCTGTGTTTCATCAGCGCCAGGAATCTGCTTGAGAACGTCCTGCGAGGATTCAAAATCAAACCCGGACAAGTCCAGCAGGTTGGCCAGTACGCGCAATACCTTCCAGGCCGGACGCGTATCAGCCAGCGGTTTGACGACCGCATGAAAGCTCTGCACCCGACCTTCAGCATTCACGAAGGTACCAGGAGTCTCGGTGAACGGAGCAATCGGCAGCAATACATCGCTGAAGCTCATATTGGCTTTGAAAGCATTCAGCGTCACAACCATTTGAGCCGAATTCAGCGCAGCTTTGGCCCTGGCACCCGCTGCTGAATCAAACTCGGGCTCATTGTTCAGCAGGATGAGCGCTTTCAGCCTGCCCTCGAGCATCTGGCCGGCATTAAGGCCAGCGCCGTCAGGCATGGCGTTTGCCAGTTGCGCGCCAACCGTATTGGCAGCTTCAGTCAGGTAGCCTACTGTTGCGCCAGTTTGCTCACCAATCCAGTTAGCAAGTGCCAGCAGGCTGGAAGCGTTTGCATGATGCGCTGCGGCATTACCCAGCAAGATGGCCTTGCGCTCACCACCCAGCAATGAAATGGCAATCGCTTTGGCAGCATCGCTGGCCTGGCCGGAGGCTGGTGCGGACACGCCCTTTTCTGCCGCAATCGCTGCTGCCACATCAGCCAGTGCCTGCGCCCAGCCTTCAGCGGATGTGATCAGCTTGTTCGCAACGGGCATGGCCCATGCGTCTGCGAAAGACAGCTCTGCTACGGAATTAATAGCATTCAGCGCACATCCCTTGCGCACAGACTGCCGAATTCGTTGTGCAAACAGCGGATGGTCCTTGCGCAGGTTGGAGCCGACTACCAGCACGCGCTGCAATTGCGACAGCGAAGCGATGGAAGTACCCAACCAGCGAATAGACGCCAAAGGCGAGAACTCGGCGTTACGCAGACGGTAGTCAATATTTTCGCTGCCCAGGCCACGCATCAGCAAGGCTCCGAGATGCAACTCTTCCAGGGTGCTATGGGGACTGGCCAGCATGCCAATAGTGTCAGCACCGTACTCGGCCTTGATCTGTTTCAGGCCATTGGCAACATACTCCAGCGCGGTCTGCCAATCGACCATTTTCCATTCACCACCCTGCTTGAGCATGGGGCTGGTCAGGCGCTCGTCAGTATTCAGCGCTTCATAGGAGAAACGGTCGCGGTCAGCAAGCCAGCATTCGTTGATGTCTTCGTTTTCCAGCGGAACTACACGCATGACCTTGTTGTTCTTGACCTGAACAATCAGGTTGGCGCCGGTCGAGTCGTGCGGGCTGACCGACTTGCGACGCGACAGCTCCCAGGTGCGGGCGCTGTAGCGAAAAGGTTTGCTGGTGAGTGCACCCACCGGGCAGATGTCGATCATGTTGCCCGACAGTTCGGAGTCCACCGACATGCCAACAAAGGTTTCAATCTCGGCATGCTCGCCGCGGTGCGACATTCCAAACTCCATTACGCCCGCCACTTCCTGTCCAAAACGAATACAGCGAGTGCAGTGAATGCAGCGGCTCATCTCCTGCATCGAAATCAGGGGGCCCACATCCTTGTGAAATACCGTGCGCTTTTCTTCCTGGTAGCGGGACTCGCCCGCGCCATAACCCACGGCCAGATCCTGCAGTTGGCATTCGCCGCCCTTATCGCAAATGGGGCAATCGAGCGGGTGGTTGATCAGCAGGAATTCCATCACGCCCTTTTGGGCCTTGATGGCTTTGTCGTTTTTGGTCCGCACCACCATGCCCTGCGTCACCGGGGTGGCGCAGGCAGGCATCGGCTTCGGAGCCTTCTCCACGTCGACCAGGCACATGCGGCAATTAGCGGCAATGCTCAGCTTCTTGTGATAGCAAAAATGAGGAATGTAAGTGCCCGCTTTTTCGGCAGCATGCATCACCGTGCTGCCTTCAGGCACTTCGACCTTCTGGCCGTCGAGTTCTATTTCAACCATATGCTTTCTTTCGCCGCTCAGGCCTGCGCCGTGGCGTGACGTGCAACCTGAACTGCGGCTTGGGATGCTGCAGCCTGAGATGTATTTTTCGGGATCATGGCCTCGAACTCATGACGATAGTGCTTGATCATGGCGCGAACCGGCATGGCTGCGGCATCACCCAGCGCGCAAATAGTGCGCCCCTGGATGTTGTCTGCGACCGAATTGAGCAAGTCCAGATCGCTTTGGCGGCCCTGTCCGTTATGGATACGGTCCACCACGCGCCACAACCAGCCCGTGCCCTCGCGGCATGGCGTGCATTGGCCACAGGACTCGTGCATGTAAAAGTAGGACAGTCGCTTGAGGGATTCGACCATGCAGCGCGTATCGTCCATCACGATCACGGCGCCCGATCCGAGCATGGAGCCAGCCTTGGCAATCGAGTCATAGTCCATCGTGCAGTCCATCATGATGGCAGCCGGCAACACAGGTGACGACGAACCGCCAGGAATCACGGCTTTGAGCGTACGGCCTTTGCGCACGCCGCCAGCGAGCTCCAGCAGCTTTGAGAATGGCGTTCCCATGGGTACTTCGTAGTTGCCCGGCCATTCCACATCGCCAGATACCGAATAAATCTTGGTGCCACCGTTGTTCGGCATGCCGCATTCCAGGTAGGCCTGACCACCGTTGCGGATAATCCACGGCACAGCCGCAAACGTCTCGGTGTTATTGATGGTGGTGGGCTTGCCGTACAGGCCAAAACTGGCCGGAAATGGCGGTTTGAAACGCGGCTGACCTTTTTTGCCTTCCAGTGATTCCAGCAAACTGGTCTCTTCGCCGCAAATGTAGGCGCCAAAACCATGCGCGGCGTGAAGCTGAAAACTGAAGCTGCTGCCCAGAATGCTGGTACCCAACAGGCCGGCGGCGCGCGCCTCTTCCAGCGCCGCTTCAAACCGCTGATAGGTAGCAAATATTTCGCCGTGAATGTAGTTGTAGCCCACGCTGATGCCCATCGCGTAAGCCGCAATCGCCATGCCTTCAATCACGCTGTGCGGGTTGTACTGCATGATGTCACGGTCTTTGCAGGTGCCTGGCTCGCCTTCATCCGAATTGCACACCAAGTATTTCTGGCCCGGAAACTGGCGCGGCATGAAGCTCCACTTCAATCCGGTCGGAAAACCTGCGCCGCCTCGGCCACGCAGGCCACCCGCCTTGACCTCGGCAATCACCTGGTCAGGCGTCATGCCAGAGCCGCCGTCCTGCGCCAGAATCTTGCGCAATGCCCGGTAGCCGCCGCGTACCTCGTAGTCTTTCAGGTGCCAGTTGGTGCCATCAAGATCTGCAAAAATTTGCGGACTGATGTGCCGGCCGTGAAAGCAGGTTTGCTCGCCGGTCGCCGCGAACTGCGACAGCACAGCCTGCGTCGCCGCGTTGTTGTTTGGTTGGATAAGAAGCGCCATAAGACTTAAGCTCCGGCCGATTTAAGGCCATCAACAAGCTGGTCAAGTTTTTCGTTGCTCATGAAACTGCACATCGTCACGTCATTGACCAGCATGACCGGCGAATCCGCACAAGCGCCCAGGCATTCGGACTGTTGCAACGTAAAAAGGCCATCCGCAGTGGTTTCGCCCATGGCAATGCCCAGTTTGTGCTCAAGATGCTTCAGCGCTTTGGCGCCATCGCGCAACTGGCAAGGCAGATTAGTGCAGACATTGAGCTTGTACCGGCCGACCGGACGCTGGTTATACATGTTGTAGAAAGTAGTGACTTCATGCACGGCAATAGGCGCCATGCCCAGATAGTCAGCCAGCAGCCTTTCAGCCTCGGCGCTGACAAAACCCTGCTCCTGCTGGATGACCGTGAGGCAGGCCATGACAGCCGACTGCTTCTGGTCTGCTGGATATTTCGCAACTTCGCGGTCGAAAAGCGCTTTGGTCTGTTCAGAAATCATGGAAGAAGTCATGCGGTTTAGCGGTCGATTTCACCGAACACAATGTCCATGGTGCCAATCACGGCAACGGCGTCGGCAATCATGTGTCCACGCGCCATTTCATCCATGGCGGCAAGATGCGGAAAGCCTGGCGGACGAATCTTCAGACGGTAAGGCTTGTTCGCGCCATCGCTGACGATATAAATACCAAATTCGCCCTTGGGATGCTCCACGGCAGCATAGGCTTCGCCTTCCGGCACGTGAAAACCTTCCGTGAAAAGCTTGAAATGGTGAATCAGCTCTTCCATGTTGGACTTCATGGATTCACGGTCGGGAGGAGCAACCTTGTGATTGCTGGTGATTACCGGTCCGGGATTGACGCGCAGCCAGTCGATGCACTGCTTGATAATGCGGTTGGACTGGCGCATCTCTGCGACGCGGACCAGATAACGGTCATAGCAGTCGCCGGTTTTACCCACCGGAATATCAAAATCCATCAGCCCATAGACTTCGTAGGGTTGCTGCTTGCGCAAATCCCATGCGAAGCCTGAACCCCTGAGCATTGGACCCGTGAAGCCGAGGTTAAGTGCACGCTCCGGCGAGACGACGCCTACACCCACCGTGCGCTGTTTCCAGATACGGTTGTCAGTCAGCAGAGTTTCATACTCGTCAACGAGTTTGGGAAACCTGGCAACGAAGTCGTCAATGAAATCAAGCAGTGAGCCCTGGCGGTTTTCGTTCAAGGCATCAATGGCCTTGGCATTGCGGATCTTGTTGACCTTGTACTGCGACATGCTTTCCGGCAGGTCACGGTAGACGCCACCCGGTCGAAAGTAGGCTGCATGCATGCGGGCGCCCGACACCGCTTCATACATGTCAAACAGCACTTCACGTTCGCGAAAACAGTAGATCAGCATGTTCATCGCGCCGCAGTCCAGACCATGAGCACCCAGCCACATCAGGTGATTCAGCAGGCGCGTGATTTCGGAGAACATCACGCGGATGTACTGAGCCCGAACCGGCACATCGACGCCGATCAGCTTCTCGATGGCCAGACAATAGGCATGCTCATTGCACATCATCGAGACGTAATCGAGCCTGTCCATGTAGGGCAGTGACTGGATATAGGTCTTGCTTTCGGCCAGTTTTTCGGTGGCGCGGTGCAGCAATCCGATGTGCGGGTCAGCACGCTGGATCACCTCACCATCGAGCTCCAGCACAAGACGCAAAACGCCGTGCGCTGCAGGATGCTGCGGTCCAAAGTTGAGCGTGTAATTTTTGATTTCAGCCATGTCGTATTTCTTGCGTGAACAGCTTAAAGCCCACCATAGTTTTCCTCACGGATCACGCGTGGCGTGATCTCTCGGGGCTCGATGGTGACAGGCTGGTAAATCACACGCTTTTGGGCAGCGTCGTAACGCATTTCCACATGGCCCGTCGTCGGAAAATCCTTGCGGAACGGGTGTCCGATGAAACCGTAGTCAGTAAGAATTCGGCGCAGGTCGTTATGGCCTTCAAAAACGATGCCGAAGAGGTCAAACGCCTCGCGCTCGAACCAGTTTGCGGCATTCCAGATACCGTTGACAGAGTCAACAACCGGGAAATCGTCATCCGGGCAAAACACCTTGAGGCGAACCCGCTGATTCAGGCTGACCGACAGCAAATGCAATGCCACGCAGTAACGCAGACCCTCGTACCGGCCGTCCTTGTATTCGGAGTAATCAAGACCGCAAAGATCCATCAGTTGCTCAAATTTGCAGCCTGGCGCATCACGCAATACGATTGCGGCCGCCAGATAGTCAGCAGCCGCCACGGTCACAGTGACTTCACCGAACGCAATCTTGACACTTTTGGCTTTGCTGCCAAGCACCGCCGCAAGGGTCTCGCCAAGCTGCTGGACAGAAACGGGGGGCGACGACAGCATCAGGCCCTCGCAATCGTGTTGGTACGGCGAATTTTTTGCTGCAACTGGATGATGCCGTACAGCAACGCTTCAGCAGTAGGCGGGCAACCCGGCACATAGACATCCACCGGTACGATCCGATCGCAGCCGCGGACCACGGAATAGCTGTAGTGGTAGTAACCACCGCCATTGGCGCACGAGCCCATGGACAGCACCCAGCGCGGCTCGGCCATCTGGTCGTACACCTTGCGCAGCGCGGGACCCATCTTGTTGCACAGCGTACCGGCGACGATCATCAGGTCGGACTGACGTGGGCTGGGCCGAAACAGCATGCCGAAGCGGTCGATGTCGTAACGCGCAGCGCCGGCATGCATCATCTCGACCGCACAGCACGCCAGTCCAAAAGTCATAGGCCAGAGCGAGCCGGTTTTGGCCCAGTTGACCACCGAGTCGTAACTCGTGGTCATGAAACCTTCTTTAAAAACACCTTCTAGTGACATAGCCCTACCTTTGTAGCAAAAACCCCTCGGGATTTTTTCTTATTCCCAGTCCAGCGCACCTTTTTTCCATTCGTAGACGAAGCCTACGACCAGAATTCCCAGAAATACCATGACCGACCAGAAACCCAGCGGACCAATTTCCTTGAGCGATACGGCCCACGGAAAAAGGAACGCGATTTCCAGGTCAAAAAGAATAAACAGAATGGCAACCAGGTAGTAGCGCACATCAAATTTCATCCGGGCATCTTCGAAAGCTTCGAAGCCGCACTCATAAGGTGAATTTTTTTCGCTGTCGGGTCGCACCGGGCCCAGCAAGCGACCCAATACCATCGGCAAAATACCGACACCCACACCAACCAGAACAAACAGGAGAACAGGAAGGTATTGATCGAGGTTCATGGTGGATTCAACTTCTGAAAAGCCGCCCGTACAGTTCGCAGTACAGTCAGGCTGCACGCCTTGCACGGGTTTACCGTTTGAGCCTGGAGCACCGCCGGAGCGTTGCTGCCGATGCTCGTCAATCTGGTGCGGACGGCGAGACTCGAACTCGCACAGCTTTCGCCACTACCCCCTCAAGATAGCGTGTCTACCAATTTCACCACGTCCGCATATTTATGGTCCAAAAAGCATGAGGAAACCTTACAGTTTTTTGCTTTCCGGACAGTCTCAGAGTTTACCCTGAAATTTGGTTGCTACCGACCCAAGGCGACAGCGTATTGCCTTATTTCGTCGGGATTTGCGCTGCGCCAGAGGCGGGAACCGCCGGAGGCACAGGTACTGCAGCGCTGGTGACAGCAGGTGCGGTGGTTCCTGGAATTTGGGCCGCGCCGGAAGCCGGAGTTGCTGGCGCCGTGACGGCAGCACCTTCCAGAACACTGGAACTGGTACGAGGCTGTGCATTGCCAAAGTAAGCGAGCATCAAGGTGCAGGCAAAAAAGATCGCAGCCAAAATACCCGTGGTACGCGACAAAAAGTTGGCACTGCCACTGGCGCCAAAAAGGCTGCCCGAGCCGCCGCTTCCAAAGGCGGCCCCCATATCGGCACCCTTGCCGTGCTGGACCAGAATCAGGCCAATCATGCCCAGCGCCGACAACATTTGCACGGCGAGAACAATGGTCAATACAACATTCATACTTACTCCTAATTTAATAGCGTGTTACACCCGTCAAACGGGCGCTGCGGCAATAATTTTCAAAAAATCCAGGGCTTTGAGCGAGGCACCGCCAATCAGGCCGCCGTCAATATCGGGCTGCGCCATCAACGAAGCCGCATTGGCCGCATTCATGCTGCCGCCATACAGGATTTTTACCTTTGCAGATTGGTCGGTTGCCGCCTTGAGCTGGGCTCTGAGCACGGCATGGACAGCCTGAGCCTCGTCAGCAGAGGCGGTCTTGCCGGTGCCGATGGCCCATACCGGTTCATACGCCACGACGATTTCGCTGATGCAGTGTCCGTTGGCATGAATCACGGCCGCCAGCTGGCGCTTGACCACTTCTTCGGTGTGGCCAGCTTCACGTTCGGCCAGCGTCTCGCCGACACAGACGATGGGCGTGATGCCCGCAGCCAGCGCGGCCTTGGCCTTGTCGGCCACCAGCGCGTCGGTTTCTGCATGGTACTGGCGGCGCTCGGAATGACCCACTACCGCATAGCGGCAGCCCAGATCCTTCAGCATGGCCGCACTGATTTCGCCCGTGTAGGCACCCGAAGCT
>JAYWDL010000547.1:0-2853 GCA_043779865.1 Polaromonas sp. | reverse complement strand
AGCGCCGTGGTGTACAAGCTTGCCGCTGGCGGCAAAGAGCAAAGCAGTGGCGCTGTTGAATTGCAAGGAGCAACATTTCGGGAAATCAAAATTGAGGCAGACAAAAAAACGCCAGGTTTTGCCGCGCCGCCAGAAGTGGCGCTGCAGTTTGAGCCGACGCAAATTGTATTTTTGGCCAGTGGCACAGCCCCGTTCACGCTGGCTGTTGGCCTTGGCAATTCCCCCAGCGCTTATTTGCCGCTTCAAAGCCTCATGCCGCTCTATCAGGTGGCCCAGGAAAACACGCTGCCGCTGGCGCTTGCGGAAGTGCCAGGCGCGTCTGCTGCGCTGGTAGCTGCACCGCCTGCTCTTGACACCGTTCCCACGCGCAGCCTGGTGCTGTGGGGCGTGTTGCTGCTGGGTGTGTTGGGTTTGGCGTTGATGGCTTGGGTACTGCTCAAACAGACCAAAAAACCGCCTTTGCAAGATATCTGAGATGCTATTATTTATATAGCTGCTTGAGCCCGTATTAATTGGGCTAGCAGCACTTTTGGCTGAAATTTTGCGCGTTTGATGCTGAAAAACGCCTTTACATTGCGAACATTTGCGTTGCTGGTAAAAAGTCGCTGCGCCAGCGCTTGGTAGGCCGGCATGTCGGCTACATGCACCAGCAGGATGAAGTCCGGCCCGGGCGAAACGCGGTAGCACTGCTGAACCGCGTCATCAAGCACCACGCGCGCCTCAAAGGCCTCCAGCGCTTCGGCGTCCTGCCGGTCGAGCGAGATTTCAACCAGCGCGCTCAAGCCGTGGCCCAGCGCGGCAGCGAGCTTGTCGGCGTTGAGCACGGCAATTTCTCGCTCGATCAAACCCGCGTCCCGCAGTCGCTTGACGCGTCGCAGACAAGTCGGTGGCGACACATGAACCCGCTCGGCCAAGGCCTGGTTGCTCAGGCTTGCATCGGTTTGCAGGAGTTCAAGCAATTTGATATCGGTCGTATCAATGTCGATTTGTTCCATGAATAAATTATTAATGAAATTAAATTTTAAATATATTCGTTTATGAAATTAAATTCCAAAAATAGTAAAAAATCAATCACCTTTAAAAGCTAACAAACCGTAACATTATTGGACTAATTTCAAGGAGTGCTTTTATGTGCGGCATCGTTGCAGCGGTTTCCACCCGAAACATTGTTCCCATCCTGGTCCAGGGCCTGCAGCGGCTGGAGTACCGGGGCTATGACTCCTGCGGCGTTGCGGTGTATGCCGACGGCCTGAAGCGGGCGCGCAGCACGTCGCGCGTGGCCGAGCTGCAGCAGCAGGTCAGCAGCGAGCATATCGAAGGCGGCACCGGCATTGCCCATACCCGCTGGGCCACCCATGGCGTTCCCGCAGTGCACAACGCCCATCCGCATTTCAGCCACGGCACCGGTGCTGGCAGCGCAGGGCGTCCGGGCAAGGTGGCGCTGGTCCACAACGGCATCATTGAAAACCACGACGATCTGCGCGCTGCGCTGCAGGCCAAGGGCTATGTATTCGAGAGCCAGACCGACACTGAAGTCATCGTGCATCTGATGGACAGCCTGTACGACGGCGACCTGTTTGAAGCGCTCAAGGCCACCGTGGCCCAATTGCATGGCGCGTATGCCATTGCCGCCTTCTGCAAGGACGAGCCGCACCGCGTTGTCGGCGCCCGTGCCGGCTCGCCGCTGATTCTGGGTGTCGGCGCTGATCATGCCGAGAATTTTCTGGCCAGCGACGCCATGGCCCTGGCCGGCGTCACCGACCAGATCGTCTATCTGGAAGAAGGCGACCTGGTGGACCTGCAACTCGGCAAATACTGGGTGTTTGACCGCCAGCACCAGCGCGTCGAGCGCGAGGTCAAGACCGTCCATGCCCACAGCGGCGCGGCCGAACTGGGCCCGTATCGCCACTACATGCAAAAAGAAATTTTCGAGCAGCCGCGCGCCATTGCCGACACGCTCGAAGGCGTAAGAAGCATCGTGCCCGAGCTGTTTGGCGATGACGCCTGGCGCGTGTTCAAGGACATTGATTCGGTGCTCATTCTGGCCTGCGGCACCAGCTACTACAGCGGCTGCGCTGCCAAATACTGGCTGGAATCGATTGCGAAAATTCCGACGCAAGTCGAAGTCGCCAGCGAATACCGCTACCGCACCTCGGTGCCCAACCCCAAAACGCTGGTTGTCACCATTACCCAGAGCGGTGAAACCGCCGACACGCTGGCCGCGCTGCGTCACGCGCAAAGTCTGGGAATGACGCACACACTGACCATCTGCAACGTGGCGACCTCGGCCATGGTGCGCGAATGCAAGCTGGCCTACATCACCCGTGCCGGCGTCGAGATCGGCGTCGCTTCGACCAAGGCCTTCACGACCCAGTTGGCCGGTCTGTTCCTGCTGACGCTGGCGCTGGCGCAATCCAAGGGCCTTCTGAGCGAGGACGAAGAGGCCGCCCACCTTAAGGCCTTGCGCCATCTGCCCGCCGCGCTGCAGGCCGTGCTGGCGCTGGAGCCGCAAGTCATCAGCTGGGCTGAAGACTTTGCCAAAAAAGAAAACGCGCTGTTCCTCGGGCGCGGCCTGCATTACCCGATTGCACTGGAAGGGGCGCTCAAGCTGAAAGAAATCAGCTATATCCATGCCGAGGCTTACCCCGCCGGCGAACTCAAGCACGGCCCGCTGGCACTCGTTACCAGCGCCATGCCGGTGGTGACGGTCGCGCCCCACGACGCCCTGCTGGAAAAGCTGAAAAGCAACATGCAGGAAGTGCGCGCCCGGGGCGGCGTGCTGTATGTGCTGGCCGATGCCGACAGCCGCATCGACAGCAGCGAAGGCGTTCACGTCATCCGCATGCCCGAGCA
>JAYWDL010000546.1:0-2853 GCA_043779865.1 Polaromonas sp. | reverse complement strand
TGGGACGCGGTGAGCTGGAAGATTTGCCAGCAGCGCGATAACCCGGCCGGGGCGGATGCAGAGCACGCGTCACGCGGTGAGCCGTCAGATCCCGGTTTGCATGTGAATTTGGCATCAAGTAGCCCTCCAGCCCAGGTAAATCGTGCGCAAACAGCTATTGAAAGCATAGCAATGGGATCGAGCGCGGCGGTACTCCTGTCGCGCCCACGTGTCGCCATTCTGCGCGAGCAGGGCGTCAATTCGCATGTCGAAATGGCGTACGCCTTCACGCTCGCCGGCTTCGACGCCTGTGATGTTCACATGACCGACCTGCAAAGCGGCCGCGCCAATCTGGCCGACTTCAAAGGCGTGGTTGCTTGCGGCGGTTTCAGCTACGGCGACACGCTGGGGGCCGGTATCGGCTGGGCCCGCTCGATCACTTTCAACGCCGCGCTCAGCGACCAGTTCGAGGCCTTCTTCGCGCGGCCCGACACATTTGCACTCGGCGTCTGCAACGGCTGCCAGATGTTCGCCGAGCTGGCCGACATCATCCCCGGCGCTGAAAGCTGGCCGCGCTTCACCACCAACCAAAGCGAGCGTTTCGAGGCCCGTTTGTCGATGGTTGAAGTGCTGGATTCGCCCAGCCTGTTTTTTGCGGGCATGGCGGGCAGCCGCCTGCCTATCGCCGTCGCGCATGGCGAGGGCTACGCCAATTTCGATGGCCGGGGCAATGCCGCCCAGGCCATCGCCGCCATGCGGTTTACCGATAACCACGGCCAGCCGACGCAAGCCTACCCGTTCAATCCCAACGGCAGTGCGAGCGGCCTGACCGCAGTCACCACGGCCGATGGCCGCTTTACTGCGATGATGCCGCACCCCGAGCGGGTGTTTCGCAACATCCAGATGAGCTGGACCAGCGGCAACCCAGGCGCACTCAGTCCGTGGATGCAGCTTTGGCACAACGCGCGCAAGTGGGTGGGCTGAGCGGGCCGGCTCGATAGGGCGTATCAAGCAGCTATCGTAAAGATAGCTGCTTGCGCTTGTCCTGATTGCGCTGGAGGCCTGTTTGATTCACACCGGCCCAGATGGCAGCCTATTCCAGGGCCGAGCGCGAAAAATGGGCGCAGGTCATTCGAGCCAGCGGCATCAAACTGGACTGAAGAACAAGCGCAGCTGAATGCCTTGTTTGACCGTCTTGTAACGCAGGCGCGCCAGTTGCTCTGGTCTTCAGATCGTGAAATCCTTACTATCGGTGACGAATGAACTTCAAGCACCGAGCAATCTTATGAACACAGCCGCCTTGCGTTACCAGTCCGGTTTTGGCAACGAATTTGCCAGCGAAGCCATTGCAGGCGCTTTGCCTGAAGGGCGAAACAGCCCACAGCGCGCACCGCACAATCTCTACACCGAACTGCTTTCGGGTACTGCCTTCACGGCGCCGCGCTCTGAAAACCGCCGTACCTGGCTGTATCGCCGGCGGCCTTCCGTCATGACCGGAAGTTACCAGCCTTATACGCACCCGTTGTGGACAACAGGTGCAGCTGGCGGCGTTGTGGTGCCGCCTGATCCGCTGCGCTGGAGTCCGTTTGAAATTCCTGCTGAGCCGCTGGATTTTGTGGACGGTATCCGCACCCTGGCGGCAAACGGTGATGCCGATGCGCAAACCGGCATCGCCACGCACATCTACCTGGCCAATCGTTCGATGACGCAGCGCGCGCTCGTCAATGCTGATGGCGAGATGCTGCTGGTGCCGCAGCAGGGACGCCTGGTTTTGACGACAGAGTTGGGCATTGTGGAACTGGCGCCGGGCGAGATTGGCGTGGTGCCGCGCGGCATGCCCTTCAGCGTTGCACTGGCTGACGGCCCGTCGCGCGGTTACATCTGCGAAAACTATGGCGCGCATTTTCGCCTGCCCGAACTTGGGCCGATCGGCTCCAACGGACTGGCGAATGCGCGGGATTTTCGGGCGCCCACGGCTGCCTTTGATGACGCGCCTGCGCTCAACCGTGGCTACGAAATCGTCAAGAAGTACAGCGGACGTTTATGGACTACTACCCAGAAGCAAAGTCCGTTCAACGTTGTGGCATGGCATGGCAACCTGGTGCCTTACAAATACGACACGGCCAACTTCATGACCATTGGCTCGATCAGTTATGACCATCCCGACCCGTCAATCTTCACGGTGCTGACTTCGCCGTCGGACACCCCCGGCACGGCCAATTGTGATTTCGTGATTTTCCCGCCGCGCTGGATGGTCGCGGAAAACACCTTTCGTCCGCCCTGGTATCACCGCAACCTGATGAGCGAATTCATGGGTCTGGTGCATGGCGAGTACGACGCCAAATCCGAAGGTTTCAAGCCCGGCGGCGCGTCATTGCATAACTCAATGGTGCCGCACGGTCCGGATGCCGAGGCATTTGAAAAAGCCAGCACCGCGCAGCTGGCACCCCACAAGCTCGACAACACGCTGGCCTTCATGTTTGAAAGCCGCTACCGTTTTGTTCCCACCGCCTACGCCATGCAGGGCGGCGCACTGGATACCGCTTATGCGAACTGCTGGCAGGGGCTGCAAGATAACTTCAAAGGAAATCCATGATGAACCCTGTTCTTGGCCAGATAGACCACACCCATGATGAAGCGCTGAATTCGTGGCTCGCGTCTGCCAACACGCCTGATACCGATTTTCCGATCCAGAATCTGCCGATGGGCGTATTTCGTCGCGCGGGCAGCCAGGAGGCATTTCGCCCCGGTGTGGCGATTGGCGACCAGATTGTGGATCTGCTTGCGGCGCGTGATGTGGGCACTTTGCCGCCTGACGTCGCTGCGTCGCTCGCCGGGTGCGAGCATGGCGAACTCAACGCCTTCATGGCGCAA
>JAYWDL010000545.1:0-2857 GCA_043779865.1 Polaromonas sp. | reverse complement strand
CTTAGCTTGAGTTAGTTGGGCCGAAACTCCAGAATCATTGGCGTCGGCACCCGGCCATCAACATCGCGCGGCAGCGAGCCGGTGCGAATAATGGCCTTGATCACCGCCTCATCCCAGGCCTTGTTGCCGCTGGATTTAAGCAGGCGCTGGCTCATGATGGTGCCATCGGAGGTGGTACTCACTTCGACTTCGGCCTTGGGGTTGCCGCTAATTTCATCGGTAAACACCACGTTGGGCAAGACCCGCGCCTTGACTTTGCCAGCATAGCCCGCTGACGGACCGCCAGCTTTCGGGCCGGACCCCTTGGCATCGCCACTGCCAGCGGTGCCTGCCATACCCATCATGCGATTGACCGCCTCCTGATGCTGCTTGTCGGAAGCGGCGCTTGCGGCGGCAGCCTGCTTTTGCTTGGCGGCTGCTGCGGCGGCCTGTTTCTGCTTTTCGGCAGCGGCAGCGGCAGCGGCGGCAGTTGCGGTGGCGGCTGCAAGTTTTTGCTTCTCGGCAACAGCCTGCTTTTGCTTTTCGGCAGCAGCGGCGGCGAGTTTTTCCTTTTCCTGGTCTTTGGCTTCCTGCTTTTTCGCCTCTGTTTTTCTGGCTTCTTCAACGGCTTTGCGCTCTGCCAGCTCTTGTCTCGTTTTCAGCTCTTTTTCTTTCTTTTTTTCCTTCTCTTTTTCTTTCCTGGCCTGCAGTTCGGCGTCCCGCTTTTCCTGCAGTTTTTCAGCTTTCTGGACTTCCGCTTCTTTTTGTTGCTGCAGTAATTTGCGTTTCTTTTCTTTTTCCAGGGCAATGTCCACATCGGGCAGAGGTGGAATTACCTTGACTTCAGGCGCTTTGGCAACGGGTGGCGGCGGCGGGAGAGGACGAGGCTGAGGCGCTGGAGCGGGCGGTACAGCAGGCGCTGGAGGAGCGGGCGCAGGAGGCGCAGGTGGCGGTGGCGTTTCAACCTGTTTTGGCGCGGCCTGCTGCGGCGCGCTGGCCCACAACTCGGCTTCAAACGAAGCCGCTTCGTCGCTGCGTTTCCAGTTGACGCCCCAAGTCAGCGCTGCAATCAGCAGGATATGGACGAACAGGGCCAGCCCGAAAGCGCGCAGCGAACCCTTGTCGCGGGGCGGGGCAAATTCAAGTCGTTCTGCAGCGCTGTGCATGGTGGAGTTTGGGCAGGCTTGAGATCAATGGCCGGTTACTTGCCTGTTTGCACGGACAGGCCGACACGCGATACGCCTGCTTTTTGCAGCGCGTCCATGACCTGCACCACGGTTTCGTATTTGATGGACTTGTCGGCACTGATCACCACCGGCACAGCTTCTGCGCCTGTTGCCTTCACATCCGGCTCACGCTTCACGATATCGGCCGCTATGCTGCGAACCGTGCTCGACACCGTTTCAGTCTTGAGCCTGATCTGAATGGTTTCGTCCTTCTGTATCTCGATGCGTACCGGACTTTGCGGTTGTTTGGCAGCCTGGCCTACTTTGGGCAGGGTAATCATGCTGGGCGTGATCAAGGGTGCCGTCACCATGAAAATGATGAGCAGCACCAGCATGACGTCGATAAACGGCACCATGTTGATTTCACTGATGGTGCGGCGGCCCCGGCCGCGGGAACTGAGTGCTGGCATGCCGGCTCCTTGGCGGGTTAGTGGCCTGAGGGCGACTGCGCGCCCAGGTTGCGCTGCAGGATATTGGAGAACTCTTCAATAAAGGTCTCCAGACGGTTCGCAATGCGGTCAATGTCGTGCGCAAAGCGGTTGTAGGCCACCACGGCGGGAATGGCCGCGAACAGGGCAATCGCCGTGGCGACCAGCGCCTCTGCAATGCCGGGCGCCACCGTGGCCAGGGTGACCTGTTCCATTGCCGCCAGTCCGGTAAAGGCATGCATGATGCCCCAGACAGTCCCGAACAGGCCGACATACGGCGACACCGAGCCGACGGTAGCCAGAAATGACAGGTTCAATTCAATCGCATCCATTTCGCGCTGGTAACTCGCCCGCATGGCGCGGCGCGCACCGTCCAGCAGGGTGCCGGCGTCGCTGATGTGGCGCTCGCGCAGTTTTTGATACTCACGCATGCCGCTGGCAAAAATGCGTTCCATGGAACCCGAGGTTTTGGCGTTTTGGGCTGCTCCCGCAAACAAATCGTTCAGGCTGGTGCCCGACCAGAAGCCGCGGTCAAACTCGTCGTTCAGCTGCTGGGCGCGCTTGAGCGCAACAATCTTCCGGAAAATCGCCGCCCAGCTGGCAATGGAAATGCCAATCAGCAATGCAACCACAGCCTGGACAACCCAGCTGGCGTGGATAAGGAGACTGACAATGGAGAGGTCTTGGTTCATGTTGAAGCTTTTGTATCAGGTTTTCAAGCTGTCCAGAATGGAAGCAGGTATGCGCCTGGGCTGCAGGCTGGCGCCGTGAACCCAGCCGATCCGTATCGTGCCTTCGCAAAGCAAGGTCGCGGACTGGCCATCCGCGTGCTCTGTTTTTAATAGCGCCTGCTGCTTGATTATCATGGACGCGCGGCCTGTTTCGGCCTTGCTCGCCGTAACAATCAGTTCATCGTCAAGTCGGGCAGGGCGATGGTAGCGAATACTTGTTTCAGTCACTACAAACATGCAGCCGGTGCTGTCCTTCAATCGCTGCTGTTCAATGCCTAGCGATCTGAGCCATTCGGTGCGTGAACGTTCAAAAAATTTAAGGTAGTTGGCATAAAAAACAATGCCGCCGGCGTCGGTGTCTTCCCAGTAAACACGAATTGGCCACTCGAATATGGCCCCCACGCTTGCCACTGCGTGTGCTGCGCGAGGCCTTGCAGGCCGCGGCTTGCGAGACGCTTCGCCTCTGTCGCCTGTCCCAACCTGCTCAAGCAGG
>JAYWDL010000544.1:0-8271 GCA_043779865.1 Polaromonas sp. | reverse complement strand
TGGGGGCCACGAACGAAGCGCCGGGCCGCCCCAAGCGCAGTTCAGCCCCCTCGGGGGGCAGCGCAGTACGCGAAGCGACAAGCGTGGGGGCCATACTCAGTCGCGCGTGACCCGCACCAGTTCTTCGCGCGAGGTGATGCCGCTTTGCACCAGCCGCTCGCCATCATCGCGCATCAGGGTCATGCCGGCTTGAAGGGCAGCTTCGCGAAGCTCGGCTTCGGGCGCTTTGTGGTGAATCTGCGCCCGGATAGCGTCGTTGGTCGCCAGCAGCTCAAACACGCCGGTGCGGCCCTGGTAGCCGGTTTGGCCGCAGCTTTGGCAACCCACACCCTTGCACTGAATGCATACCTTGCGCACCAGCCGCTGCGCCAGCACTCCCAGCAGCGATGAACTGAGCAAGAACGGCTCAATCCCCATGTCGGTCAGGCGCGTCACGGCGCTGGAAGCATCGTTGGTGTGCAGCGTGGCCAGCACCAGGTGGCCGGTGAGGGAGGCCTGAATGGCGATTTGCGCGGTCTCGAAATCGCGGATTTCGCCGATCATGATGACATCCGGGTCCTGACGCAGGATGGCGCGCAAGGCTCTGGCAAAGTTCAGGTCGATCTTGGCGTTGACCTGGGTCTGGCCGATGCCGGCCAGCTCGTATTCAATCGGATCTTCAACCGTCATGATGTTCTGGCGGCGGGTATCGAGCCGCTCCATCGCCGCATACAGCGTGGTGGTTTTGCCTGAGCCGGTGGGTCCGGTCACCAGAATGATGCCATGCGGCTGGGCCACAAGGTGCTCGAAGCGTGACAGCACATCGCCCTGCATGCCGACGGCTTCGAGGTTGAGCCGGTCACCGCTCTTGTCGAGCAGCCGCAGCACGGCGCGCTCGCCGTGGGCGCTGGGCAGGGTGCTGACGCGCACATCGACGGCCCGCGTACCAATGCGAAGGGATATCCGGCCATCCTGCGGTAGCCGCTTTTCGGCAATGTCCAGATCCGCCATGATTTTCAGGCGCGAAATCAGCGCGGCATGCAGCGCGCGGTTGGGCTGCACCACATTGCGCAGCGAGCCATCGACCCGAAAACGCACGCTGGAGTGGCGTTCGTAGGGCTCGATGTGAATGTCGCTGGCGCCATCGCGGGCGGCCTGGGTCAGCAGCGCGTTGAGCATGCGGATGATGGGCGCATCGTCCGAGGTTTCCAGCAAATCCTCAATCGCGGGCAGCGCCTGCATCATGCGCGACAGATCGACATCGTTTTCGACTTCGCTGATGACGGTGGCGGCGCTTGATTCGCTCTGGGCGTAGGCCGCACTGATGCGTTGCTGAAGCAACTCCGGCGCCTCGACGTTGATGTGCCGCACATCGTATTTGCGCATCACCTCACTCACGCCGCCCGCCGTGCCGGCATTGCCCAGGCTGGACAGCCACAGGGTGAGCTCGCCGCCAAAGTCCTCCAGCAGCAACTGCTGGCTGCGTGCAAAGGCATAGGGCAGGGGATACAGCGCGGGAAGCTGCATGTTTATCCTCCGGTCATTGGAGGTGCAAGCGGCTGCACCTGCGGTATGGGCGGCTGGATGACAGGCTCGGAAGGGGCAATCGCAGGCAATACCGGCGATTCATTGACCGGAACCAGGGCGCTGGGCAGCGGCTGGGCCTGCTGCTGGTTGGTGCGCATGAAGTCATAACGGTCCATTGACAGGGCCTGGGTGGCGGTGGCGTCACGCACTACCACCGGGCGCAAAAACACCATCAGGTTGGTTTTCTTGCGGCTGCGGCTTTCGGACTTGAACAGGTTGCCGAATACCGGCACATCGCCCAGTCCCGGCACCTTTTCCTGGTTGCCTGCGTACTCGTCCTGCAGCAGCCCGCCCAGCACGATGATGGAGCCGTCTTCAACCAGCACATTCGACTCGATGGAGCGCTTGTTGGTGATCAGGCCGGTCACTGAATTGACCGAGCCTGGCTGCACGCTGGAGACTTCCTGGAAGATGGCCATCTTGACGGTGCCGTTCTCGCTGATCTGCGGTTTGACCCGCAAGGTCAGGCCGACGTCCTTGCGCTCTATGGTCTGGAAAGGGTTGACGCTGCCGCTGCCCGCACCGCCGCCGGTGTTGGTGAATTGCCCGGTCACGAAAGGCACGTTCTGGCCGATGACGATTTTGGCCTCTTCGTTGTCCAGCGTCAGCAAATTAGGCGTGGACAAAATGTTGCCAGCGCCCGAGGTTTGCAAAAAGTTGGCCAGAAAGCCGAGGAAATACACGCCGTTGCTGCGCTGCACGGCGCCGAGGTTCAAACCCTTGCTGGGCGCCACCGCGCCGCCAGCCTGCGTCGCCAGATTGATGATGTTTTTGCCGCCGCTGCCAAAGTTGGTACCCAGCAGTCCGATGAGGCCGTCGCCCGATTTGCCGATGGGCCCCTGCCACTGGATGCCGAACTCGGCTGCCTTGTCCATGTTGACTTCGGCAATCAGGCTTTCTACATAGACCTGGGCTCGCCGGGCGTCGAGTTTTTCAATCACGGCGCGCAGTTGCCGGTATTGCGGCTCGGACGCCGTGATGATGAGCGAGTTGGTCGCGGTGTCGGCCTGAATCTGCCCGCCGGTGGAGGGGCCGGCGCTTGGTGTAACCGGCGCGGTAGCTGCACTGCCTTGCGCCGGCCCGCCCAGCGCGCCCAAACCAGGCAGTGCCGTGCCGGGATTGAAAGGCGTGGCCGGGCTGGACGAGCTGCCGGTGGACGTTCCGGTCAGGGCCGCGCGCAGGACGGTAGCCAGTTTGGTGGCATCGGCATTCTTCAGGTACACCACATAGATATTGCCGGCGTCTCCATTAGGTCCGTTCAGCGTGGGCTGGTCCAGGCTTTTTACCAGCGACTTCACCAGCTCCAGGCGCGCGCCATTGGCCGCGCGAACGATCAGCGAATTGTTGCGCGGCTCGGCGAGCACGGTGGTCCGGTAGCTGGCCTCGGCTGCCACCACACCTGCGCCAGCGCTGTTGTCGAGCAGCCGCGTCAGCAGCGGCGCGATGTCGGTTACCGAGACGTAGCGGACCGGGATCAGCTCCACATCAGTGGCATTGGCCACATCCAGCGCAGCAATGATGCGGCCAAGGCGGCTCAGGTTGTCGGCATAGTCGGTAATGACCAGCGAGTTGTTGCCGGGGTTGACGTTGATCGTGTTGTTGGGGCTGATCAGCGGCCGCAGGATGGGCAGTAGGTTGTTGGCGTTCTCGAAGTTGAGCTTGAAAATGGTGGTGCCAATCTGGCCGCCGGCCACCGGCACATTGGTGGAGACGGCGCCACCCTGCAGTTTGGCATCGGCCTCAGGGACGATCTTGTCCAGGCCTGCTGAGGTGACGACGGTAAAGCCCTGCAGGCGCAGTGTGGCCAGAAACTGGCTGTAGGCCACGGCGGGGCTGACCGCGCGTTCCGTGGTCAGCGTAATCGTGCCTTTGACGCGCGGG
Source organism: Polaromonas sp. (assembly GCA_043779865.1). Taxonomy (GTDB): domain Bacteria; phylum Pseudomonadota; class Gammaproteobacteria; order Burkholderiales; family Burkholderiaceae_C; genus Polaromonas. The sequence goes on along the minus strand of JAYWDL010000544.1, from coordinate 4,824 downwards.
TCGACCACCACATTGCGTCCCGTCAGGGTGGCCATGGTGCGCGCCACGGCGTCGATGTTGGCATTGACAAAGTTCAGCGTGATCGCCTCGCCGCGCCGGGGCTCGCCCGACGGAACCGCAGCAGCTGTTTGTGCCTGCAAATTTGAATGAAAAAGGCCTGTTGCGCAGGCAATCAGGGCGCAACCAGCTATTGAAAAAATAGCAAAATTATGGTTTTTTGAGGACGGAAGTGTCATGCGGAATTAACCCACTTTGATGATGGCGGTTGCGCCGTTGCGCCGGCCTATGATGTTCAGAAGATTTGAAAGTGCCTCGAGGCTCTCGGGCTTGGCGCTGGCCACGCCGTCGAAGCGCAGGCGTTGCCCGACCCATTGGCCCTGGCCGGTGAGTTGCAGGCTGCCTTCGAGGGTTTCAAGTTGAAGCGTGGAAGTGGCGCCACCCAGCAGTGTGAGACGGTAACTGCCCATTGGTTGCAGAGTGGACAGGCGGGACGAAATCTGGGTGGCGTCAAGTTGCAAGCGGCCTGCCAGGCTGAGCCGCCCTTCGAGCCACTCGGCCTGAAAGCCCTGGGTGGAAGCGAGCAGCTGGCCTTGCGCCTGCACGGTGTTCCAGGGCGTTCCCAGGCCGGCAAGCAGACCGGCAGGCCAGCGCGACTGTCCATCCGACAGCAATAGCCGCACACCGCCCCAGCCTGCGGGCATGGCCCTGAGTTGCAGGGCCTGCTGCGTGCAGCACTCGGCGCTAACCTGCAGCGTCATGCCGTTCCAGGCCGGACGGATTCGCCACACGACCTGACCGGGTAGGCCCATGGCGTCGCGACTGCCGACGCCGCCGGAAAGCGTCATCTGCGCCGACCCTTGCCAGAAACTGCCTCGGGGCGCAACCAGCAGAACATGCTCGCCACTGGCCTGCTGCACCAGTGTGGCCAGCCAGCGGGCCGGGGCAAATACCAGCAGCGCCAATATCAGCCCGGCAAGCGCGCCTGCCATGGCCCAGCGCCAGGGGGCAGAATCGGACCCTGGAACCCGTGATGGTGTGTAGTGCATGGTCTTAGCGCGGAGGCAAACCCATCACCAGCACACCATTCCAGGTCGCGCTTCCCGGCGCTGGCGCACGCTCCAGCCGGGCCTCCAGTGGAACTGAACGGGCATTCAGGCGCGCCTGTGCCAGCCATTCAGCCAGGGCGTCGGCGGACGCGGCTTTCAAGGTGACGCTGGCACGTTCGCCAGTCATGCTCAGTTGGGCTGTGGTGCCCAGCGTCTGCTTGGTGGCGGTGGTCAAAGCCCGCACCGCCTCGTCGAACCCCAGCACCGGCTGCTTTTGCAAGGCTTGCGCCTGTGCTTGCAGTGCCTGCATGCGCTGGAGCTGGGCGTTCAGGGCCTTGGCCTGCGCGTCGGCGGATCGCAAGGTGGCGAGTGAAGGCGCGACGCTAAGCTGCCATACCAGGGTTGCCAGCACCAGCAGCACGGCTAGCCAAACAAGGTTTTTATCCCGGCCAGCCAGCCGGCTCCAGCGCGCCTGCAGTGGCTTGAAAGCGTCAACCAGGCTCATGGAAGGCGTTCCTCTTTCAGTATCAGGGTGTCGCCCTCCAGGCGGGCGCTGTAGCCTTGGGCCTGCAGTCGCGCAGAAATTCCATTCAACCCGGCAGCCGCCGGATCAAGGCCTTTGAGGCGAAGTTCACCTGCTATGAATTCTATAGCTGATGGTGCCCGTGCATCCTGCGCTGAAGCCTGAAATTGTCCCAGCATTGTTTCCATATCGGCCGATGAGGCTGCGCCATTGCGGCGTTGCAGGTCAGCCAGCGCACGGCCCATTTGCACCGCTGCATCGACCACCACGCGGACCTCGGGAAAAGTGGTGGTCAGCGTGTTGCGAATTGCGGCGCGCTGGGCCGCCAGCGCCGATTGTTCTTTCCAGGCCCAGGCATGAAGACCTGCCAGGTTGACAGCGACCAGCGTAACGGCAGCCCAGCGCGCCGCGCGCCAGCGGGGTGCCCGCAGCAACGCCGCCGTGATGGCGGACAGGCGTTTACGGGTTCGCGTACGCCGGGTGTAGAGCAAGTCGAATTGCGCCAGATCCCAGCCGGACTGCGCTGCCGCCAGCCAGCGTTCTGGAGCGGTCTGCAAGGTGACGGGACGATTGAAATAGTGTTCTGCAAGCGTGGCCACGCCGGGTTCGGCCAGCACGCCAGCTTCATCAGGCCAGGCAATCAGTGCGACAGTGGCCACCGACAGCGGCAGCAGCGTCACGCCTTCTGCGCCGGCCACTAAAAGCTGGGCATTTTCAGCGGTGCCTGTTGCATGGAGCGAAGCGATGCCAGAAGCGTCGGCTGCAGGCGGCGCCAACTCGGGAACGATGCGCGAGACGGGCCGACCGGCTTGCTCCAGCGCAGCGAGCCAGGCGTGCAGCCAGGCCCGGTCGCAGGCAGCCACCCACACGGGATTCCCCTCCTTGGCCCGAGGCTCGATGGCAAAGTGCAACTGGGCCGTTTCGTCCAGTAAACGGTCTTCAAGCAGGCCATCGAGTACTGCCCGCAGCCGCCCTGCGTTGCCTTCCTGAAACAGGCTCCCCTTGAGCGCGCCCTGCGGCAATTCCAGCCGGTGCCAGGACAGCCGGGAAACGGGCACCACGGCGACGATTTCCATGCCGGAAGGTGCTGGCAGCAGCGTGACAGACGCCAGGGCAGTACGCAGAACCGTGCGCCCGTCATCAGACAGCACGCCCTCGCAGGGCATGGCTGCTGTGGGAAGCGCCCGGGGAAGGGTGACGATCAGGATGGTCATGGTTGAATTTAGAGCGTCATTGTAGGGGGCTGGTTTGTCGCGCCAAGCCTCCTCGATCGCGCCACAAGGTCTTCACCTCGGTCCCGTCGCGCTGCACCACCGAGTGTTCCTCCACCACTGACTGGTCCAGCCGCAGTCGCCCCTGCACCTCAAAGAAACTCGAACTGACGCTATGCTGTGCATCAATGGGCGGTACGGTGGACTGGCCTATCAGTGTTGCCGCAGCGGCCAGCGTGCGAAAGTGGGCTGTCTGGCGCGTGCTCACCAGTCGCTGGGCCTGCGCCATGTCCAGCGAGGCAATGCAGGCGTACAGAACGGTGGCGCTGGCGGTGTTGATGTTTACCGGGGTGCGCACCGGCAACAGCGTGATGTAGGGCCTGAGCACGGCCAGGCTGCGCGGCGACAGGCCGAGCCAGACCAGCTGATCGACCCGTTGCGGCAGCAGGGGCGCCAGCTGGGCCGAACTGTTTTCGGGGCTGGTGTCCAGCGCCAGGCGCAAATTTTCAGCCAGCATGACGAGTTCGCTAGGCGGCAGTCCCAGCAGTTCATACAGCTTGGCAAAAGATTTCAGCGAAGGCTCGGAGACCTTGCCGTTGGCCACCAGATTCGTCACGTTAAGCCGGGCCTGCAAATCACTGATGGAGCCCGACAAAAAGGCTTGCGAGGCGCTGCTGTCACTGTCTGGCGTATTGCTTTTGTCAGCGGCAAGAAAGGTGGAGAGCCGGGCTTCTTCCAGCGGCACCGCCCAGGGTTCGGACAGGTGGTCGGCCCCGCCCGCGCGGGCATCCTCGCGCAGGATCAGGCGTGCCCAGTCCAGCGCGCCCGTCAGCACCCAAAGCGACTGCACCCGCGCACGCTCGGCAGTTTCCACTTCCACGCTGCGCCACTGCTGCCAGAGCGACCCGGCTGCCAGACTGGCCACCAGCGCTACGGTCAACATGGCCGTCAAAAGCGCCGCACCCGCCTGCCGAACCTGACTGCGAATGGGTGCCACGTTGGCAACGGGCCGCGTTCGGCAAGCACAACCTTTTTGGGGGCCAGCGGCCGCAGCGCCGGGCTGCCCCAAGCAAGGCCAGCCCCCTCGGGGGGCAGCGCAGTACGCGAAGTGACAAGCGTGGGGGCCAGTGGTCATGATTTGCCGCCCCCCAAAATCGGTCTGACCCAGTCGCGGGTAATGGTGCCGCTGATGGCCTGGCCGGGCGGCAGCGTCAGAACCAGTCGCACGCCATCGGGCAGCGTCAAGTCAGGCGCCACGGGTTTTCCGGTGCCTTGGGCTGGAATGGTTGCGCCGTCACTGGACAGCGGGTTGGTCCACGCATTGCCGCGGAAATAAAAAATCTTCCACTGTTCAAGCGCAGTGATGCGCACCTCGTATTTTTTTTCTTCGTCACCGGGGTTCTGTGCCCACTGAGCGGCCCTGTCCCAGGCGGCTTGCAGTTCACCCCGGGTAAATTGCGGCGGTGATTGCCAGCGCAGCCACTGGTCGGTGCCGTTCACATTGCGACGCGTCCACGCCACCACCAGAACGCCGTCGCCGGATGCAGCAGTGCTGCGGCGGATGATGCGCAGTCCCCGTCCGTCCCAATCCAGCGTCGGGGTTTGGGGCAACTGCAGCAGCGCGTCCAGATCGGCAGCCCACTGTGTCAGCCCGGCTTGCAGGGTGAGAACTGCGTCGGCGCGCTGCTGAATCTGCGTCTGCGCCCGCACCATGCCGTCCAGACCGCGCCAGCTTAAGCCGGCCATCAACGCCATCGCAGCAATGGCCACCAGCAACTCGATCAGCGTGAAGCCACGGACTCGCGTAGGGGTCGCCAACGAACCCAGCGGGCCGCTCCGGACAAATTCAGCCCCCCCGGGGAGCAGTAAAGGATGCGAAGCGACAAGCGTAGGGGCCAGCGGCCGCAGCGCAGGGCAGCCCCAAGCAAGGCCAGCCCCCTCGGGGGGCAGCGCAGTACGCGAAGCGACAAGCGTGGGGGCAACGAACGAAGCGTCGGGCCGCCCAAAGCGGAGTTCAGCCCCCTCGGGGGGCAGCGCAGTACGC
>JAYWDL010000543.1:0-2858 GCA_043779865.1 Polaromonas sp. | reverse complement strand
TCGGAGGGGGTCATGGCTTGGTTCCTTGAAAAATGAGGGGAGGGTACCGGACTGTTTTAGCCGAGAAAGTGGGAAAACCTTGAATAAGAAATGGTGTTATTAAAGAAACAGCCTGTTTCTTTAATAAGGGAGAAGGAAATTACAAACATGCCAGTCTGACGAACAGCAGCACCAGCACATAGTCTTTGTACTGGCTGGCGTCCATGCCGCCGCGCAGTTCGTCGCAGGATTTCCAGAGGGATGAATAGAGTTCGGATTTTTTGAGAGGCATGGGGATTTTGTTGTGCGTGCTGACGGCTTTGAACTGGGGGACTCTACTATCACGGGGCTGAGCCTCACCGCAGCGCAGCGCAGCGCCGGGATTTACGGCACACTCGCATCTTTATTTTTGCAACACGCTGGCAATACTGAATACCGGCGCACTTTAGAAAGTTCCAACCACCATGTTCAAACCTCTTGCTTTTTCGCTGGCGCTACTGGTGAGTACTCCCTGGGCGCTGGCGCAGACGCCCGCGCCGGCAAACCCTATGGTGCGGATTCGCGCCACGATCGAGAAAATCGACGCGGGCAGCATCACGGTGAAGGAACGCAGCGGCGAAGTGATCATGCTGGTGCGGCCCGCCGACATGGCGGTATCCGAGGTGTTCCCGATCGCGCTGGCCGACATCAAGACCGGCAGCAACATCGGCACTTCCGCGATGCCGCAGGCCGACGGCAGCCAGCTTGCGCTCGAAGTTCATGTGTTTCCCGAAGGCGCGCGCGGCACCGGCGAGGGCCATTTCCCATGGGATTTGCAAGCGCAAAGCACGATGACCAATGCCACGGTGGCCGACCTGGCCGCGGCGCCTGCGAGCGTTCCGGGCGGGCAATTGCTCAGGCTGAAGTACAAGGACGGCGAAAAAACCGTCATCGTTCCGCCGAATGCGCCCGTTGTCAGTTTCAAGCCCGCCAAGGGCGATGATGAAAAAGCGCTGCTGGTGCCCGGCGCGAAAGTGATGATCACCGCGCAGGAAAAAGACGGCAAGCCGACGGCGGTGCGGGTAATCGTCGGCAGAAACGGTTTTGCGCCGCCGATGTAACTGAAATTCTCCAGCCTCCTGGCTTGAGGTCTGAAAATCAAGCAGAAGTTCAAGCAATTCTGCCCTGCAGCGCTTTACTGACGGGTGCCGACAGCTACTAGAAACAGAGCAAGTCAAGGCCGGCCTACCGTTCCGGTAATCCTGGAACTGCTCCCATCCAGCGTCTGCCTGCAGCCATGTACCCACGGATTTCCTTGTGAACGACTCGCTTTCCCTCACCCCCACAATTCACCCGCTGCGCGTTGCTGTCATTGGCGGTGGCCCCGCAGGCCTGATGGCCGCCGAAGTGCTGGCCAGCGCCGGTCCCGCGCTTTCCGTGCAGGTTTACGACGCCATGCCTTCGGTCGGCCGCAAGTTCTTGCTGGCCGGCAAGGGCGGGTTGAATCTCACGCATTCCGAGCCGCCAGAGGTTTTCATGCGTCGCTATGGAGAACGCAGCGCCCAACTGCAGCCGCTGATCGCCGCGTTTGGTCCTGCCGAACTGCGCGCCTGGGCTGACGCCCTGGGCGTGGAAACCTTTGTCGGCAGCTCGGGCCTGGTGTTTCCAAAGGACATGAAAGCCGCGCCGCTGCTGCGTGCCTGGCTGCACCGCCTGCGCAACGCGGGCGTGCAGTTTTCCATGCGGCACCGCTGGCTGGGCTGGTCCGACGACGGCGGGATGAAATTTTCAACGCCTGCGGGCGAGGTGCTGGCGCAGGCAGACGCTGTGGTGTTGGCGCTGGGCGGTGGCAGCTGGGCCCGCCTGGGTTCCGATGGCGCGTGGGTGCCCTTGTTGCTTGAGCGCGGCGTTGCGGTGGCGCCGCTGCAGCCTTCGAACTGCGGATTTGACGTGGCAGCGCGGCCTGCCGCAGAGGTTGTGGAGCAGGGCGAAACCCGGCGCGAGTTTTTGAAGGAGCTGATCGGTCAAAGCCCGTCACCGCAGCCGGGCTGGACCGAGCACTTTTCCAGCCGCTTTGCCGGCCAGCCTTTCAAGTCGGTCGCCATTCACTTCACCGATTCGCAGGGCCGCAGCTTCAGCCGCAAAGGCGAGTTCGTCGCGACGGCTACAGGTGTGGAAGGCAGCCTGATTTATGCGGCTTCGCCCTTGCTGCGTGACGAGATTTCGGCGCACGGCAGCGCCACCTTTCAACTCGACTTGCTGCCGGACAAATCGCCCGAGCAGGTGCTGGTCGAGGTGCGCCATCCGCGCGGCTCGCGCTCGCTTTCCAGCCATCTCAAAAGCCGCTTGAACCTTGATGGCATCAAGGCCGCCATGCTGCACGAAGTGCTCGGCAAAGACGCCATCGCCGACCCGGTGAAACTGGCCGCAGGAATCAAGGCGCTTCCGGTGCGGGTATTGGCTGCCCGGCCGATTGACGAAGCCATCAGCAGCGCAGGCGGCGTGAGGTTTGAGGGGATGGATGCGCAATTGCAAGTCATCACGCCGGCCAACCTCAATACGCCGATGTTTTGCGCCGGTGAAATGCTCGACTGGGAAGCGCCTACGGGTGGCTACCTTCTGACAGCCTGTTTCGCCAGCGGACGCGCTGCCGGGCAGGGGGTTTTGAGCCGTTTCGGTTTGTAGCCTTTGCGGTTATGTTGATGGGCTGACCCGCCGCGCGTGGCTACATGCCCGACGGGAAAGTCTCTGGCGCCTCGCCGGTGCTCCACACGGCTCCCTTGTCCAGCGGCTCCAGAGCGCTGGTTTCGTCGATGTGGATCATCGCGTCGAACTGCCTGGCCAGGCGGGTGTAGAAGTAGTGGCTCTGTCGCTCGGTTTCGGGGCGGTAAATGACGCCA
>JAYWDL010000542.1:0-2861 GCA_043779865.1 Polaromonas sp. | reverse complement strand
GAACTGCAGGCGCTTAACCACAACACCATGTACATGCCGCACGGCACCTCGCTGCGAATGGGGCGCCTGGGCTACCAGAGCGACGCGCAGGCCTCGCTGGCGGTCAGCTACAACAACCTTGATGGCTACAGCGCCTCGCTGCAGGATGCGCTGACGCGGCCATATCCGGCCTACGAGGCAGTCGGCGTGCGAAATCCGGGCGGCGACTACAACCAGCTGGCGACCACGCTGCTGCAGATTGAAAACGAGTTCTACGGCACGATCCGCCCCAAGCGCGTGATTCTTCAGGGCGAGCGTCCGTTGCATGCGTTGCGCGAGCGCGGCGTTGAATACATCGAGGTCAGGCTGATGGATCTGGATCCGTTCGAGCCGGTCGGCATCAACGCGCAGACGATGCGTTTCATCGATGTGTTTTTGATGCACTGCCTGCTCTCGGACAGCCCGCCCGACACGCCGGCCGAGATTGCCGAACTCAAGCACAACCAGCACCAGACGGCAGCACGTGGCCGCGAACCCGGCGTGACGCTCTTGCGCGAAGGCGGAGAAGTGCCATTGACCGAATGGGGCGCCGAGGTGCTAGCCCAATGCGCGCCGATTGCCGCCGCGCTCGATGCCGCTCAGGGCGGCACGCAGTACCAAAGTGCGCTGGCGGCGGCCAGGGCGGGACTGGCTGATGCGGATACGCTGCCGTCGGCCAGGGTGCTGGCCGCCATGACGAAGGACTTTGACAACTCCTTTATGAAGTTTGCCCGCGCCCAATCGCTGAAAACCCGGAGCGCCTTGCAAAGCCTGGCTTTGACAGACGAGCAGCTGGCGCGCTTTACCGCGCTAAGCCAGCAATCCGTTGAAAATCAAAAAAAGATTGAAGCATCTGACAGTCTGCCCTTCGAGCAATACCGCCAGCAGTATGTGTCGGCCGAGTGCCTGGGAATGCCGGGCCGCGAGGCGGCGCACGCCTGAAAGGCTGCTGCCCTATGCAGCGGGAGCGAGAATTGTTATAGAAAAAGGCTTCAGGCGCAATAAGCACGAGCGCTACCAGCTATAAAAAGAATAGCAAATTCCGCTCTGCGCGAGGCCTGCACTGCGGTGCCCGTCAAGCCGGCAGCTTGAGCAGGGCTTCTTCACGCCAGCAGTCCACGGCGCTGTAATAGCCCTCCCAGACACAGCCGTTGCAGCCGCGCCCGCAGCAGCTTGTGGGTTCCGGCGGTGGTACGCGCAGCTTCACCCCCAGTGCATGGGCGTGCTGCTGGAGGGTTCTGAACAGCGTTAGCGCGGCTTCGCGGTCCGAAAGAATCATGAGGCAGTCTGGCAGGGGCTTGCCGCGCGCGAGCTTATTGCTCCGCCGAAGCAGCCATGAGCCGCTTCACATACAGCCCGATAAACGCGCAGCCCAGCACCAGCGCAAACCAGCCGACAAGCGAGGCCTTGGCCACAATGCCCTGCATGCCGGGCGATGTGATGAAGTAGGGCGACAGCAGCACGCCCAAGCCAATGAAAGCGCACAAAATGCCTTTGATCAGCAAGTCGCTATTGGCTTTTCTGTCGGCCTGGCGGGTGTTGGGATTATTGGGTCGGCGGGTGGGGGCGTTGGGCAGAGGCATAGGCCGATTTTCCCCTATCATCCGCTGCTGTGCAAAAGCGGCGCTTCGAACCCGGGCCTGAAGCGGTGACAATTCGATAATCAAGGCAGTCAATGCCAGCCGCTGCCCAGGCTGTAGTCACGCAGCGCTCATGCACCCAACGAAGAAAGAACAGCAAGATGGCCATCCAGTGGTTTCCCGGTCACATGCACCTGACCAAAAAAGCCATTCAAGAGCGCATCAAGGAAATTGATGTGGTGATTGAGTTGCTCGACGCACGCCTGCCGGGCTCAAGCGCCAACCCGATGCTGGCCGAACTGACCGGCGCCAGGCCCGCGCTCAAGGTGCTCAACAAGCAGGATCTGGCCGACCCGGCGCGCACCGCTCTCTGGCTGGCGCATTACAACGGCCTGCCCGGCACGCGCGCCATCGGGCTTGATGCCAGCATGACCACGCCAGCCAAAGCGCTCATCGACGCCTGCCATGCGCTGGCGCCCACGCGGGGCAGCATGGTCAAACCGATGCGCGTGCTGATTTGCGGCATTCCCAATGTCGGCAAATCGACCCTGATCAACACCCTGACCGGCAAGCGCGCCACCAAGACCGGCGACGAGGCCGGCATTACCAAGCTGGAGCAGCGCATCGTTCTGGCCGACGGTTTTTACCTGTGGGACACGCCCGGCATGCTGTGGCCGCGCATCATCGTCGCCAAAAGCGGCTACAACCTGGCCGCCAGCGGCGCGATTGGCCGCAATGCGTTTGAAGAAGAAGAGGTGGCGCTGGAACTGCTTGATTACCTGATTCCCAATTACCCCGAAATGCTGGAGGCGCGCTACAAGGTGAAGCTGACACCGGGCATCACCGATGAGCAGCTGCTCGAAGACATCGGCCGCAAGCGCGGCGCGGTGTTGAGTAAAGGCCGTATCAACCTGCAGAAAGCCGCCGAAATCGTGATTTACGAATTTCGCGCCGGCACGCCTGGCCGCATCACGCTCGAAACGCCTGAAGAATTCGTCCAGTGGCTGGCTGAGGGCCAGAAGCTGGATGCCGAGCGACAGGTCAAAAAGGACAGGATTGAAACCAACCGGCTGATCAAGTTCAAGAAAATTCCGCGACCGGCAAAACCGGATACGGATTGATGGAATCCGGTTATCAGAATCAAATTGGCATTGCGCGCAAGAACCTCAAGCACATAGAGCTATTAAAATCATAGCATTCAACTGGTTTTAGCTGGGGGCGGTGGCTGATGCTCTGGCGCAAGCATGACTTTTGGCTCTCTTT
>JAYWDL010000541.1:0-20554 GCA_043779865.1 Polaromonas sp. | reverse complement strand
GGTCGAAGAAAGCTTTGCCGCGCGCCTCAAGCCCGGCGACTGTTTCCTGTTTGGCGGACGGCTGCTGGAGCTGGTGCGCATCCACGAGATGACGGCCTGGGTGCGTCGGGCAACGGGCAAGCGTCCGGCGGTGCCGCGCTGGAACGGAGGGCGCATGCCGCTGTCCACCACGCTGGCTGATGCGGTGGTCCAGCAGCTCGCCCTTGCCAGCGAAGGCCGTTACGAGACGCCCGAGTTGCAATGCGTGCGGCCACTGCTGGAGATCCAGAAGCGCTGGTCGGCGCTGCCCACGCCGTGCACCTTGCTGGCCGAAGTGCTGAAAACGCGCGAGGGCTGGCATTTGTTTCTGTATCCATTTGCCGGCCGGCCTGTGCATCTGGGCCTGGCCAACCTGATTGCCTGGCGCGTTGCGCAACATCAGCCGCGAACGTTTTCCATTGCCGTTAACGACTATGGGTTTGAACTGCTCAGCGCGACCGAAGTGGACTGGCCTACGCTGCTGCCTGGGGTGCTGAAGTCAGGTCATGATGCCAAGGCGCAAGACGCGATGGCCCATGACGATGAGCGCACGGCGCTGCTGCATGAAGTACTCGCCAGCCTCAACGCCACTGAACTGGCGCAGCGGCGCTTTCGTGAAATCGCACGCGTCTCGGGCCTGATTTTTCAGGGCTACCCTGGCGAAAAGCGAAGCAACAAGCAGCTTCAGGCCTCATCGTCGCTGTTTTACGACGTCTTCCGCAAATATGACCCGGCCAACAGATTGCTGCTGCAGGCTGAACAGGAACTGCTGGCGCAGGAACTGGAAATCGGCCGGCTGCGCGACACGCTGGCCCGCATGAACGCGCAGCAATTGGTCGTGCAGAGTCTGGCGCGGCCCACCCCGTTTGCCTTTCCGCTGATGGTGGAGCGGTTCCGCGAGCAACTGTCCAATGAAAATGTGGCGGACCGCATCGCCCGCATGGTGGCGCAGCTGGACAAAGCCGCCGAAGAGCCGGCTGCCAGCGCAAAGCCCGAACGGCCAAGCCAGGAGGCTGAATCGGCTGTCGAGCAGGTTCGCCGCACGCTGGCTTTTTCGCAGGACACGCTGTCGGGTCCGTCGGCAGGCGCGTCCGGCAAAACCCGGCCGCCCAGGCGTGCCACGGGTCGTGGTCGGGCGGGCTTGTGACGCAGCCCGGTGCCGCGCCCGGACGCCCTCTGGCCATTGAATGCGCTGGTGAAATACTGTGGCTGCTGCCCGAGCATGCGTTGTGGTGGCCGGCTGGGCGGGTGTTGTGGGTGGCCGACCTGCATCTGGGCAAGGCGGCGACTTACCGCGCGCTGGGCCAGCCTGTCCCCAGTGGCACCACGCGCGAGAACCTGGCACGCCTGAGCGCTTTGCTGTATCAATACCAGCCGGCACAGCTGGTATTTTTAGGTGACTTTCTGCATGCGGCGCAATCAAAAACGCCATCATTGCTGGCCGATCTGGCCTTGTGGCGCGAACGCCATCCGGCGCTGCATTGCGTGCTGGTGCGCGGCAACCATGACGGCCGCGCTGGCGATCCTCCGGCTTCCCTGGCTATTCAGACGGTCAATGAACCGTGGCCGATAGGACCTTTTGCTGCCTGCCACCATCCTCAGCACGATGCCACGCGCTACGTCATTTCAGGCCATCTGCATCCAGCACTGACTCTGCGCGGACCGGGCCGCGACCATTTGCGGCTGGCCTGCTTCAGTTTTGAGGACCGCTGCGCCGTGCTGCCCGCGTTTGGCGAGTTCACGGGCGGCTGGCAAGTCGGCCGGCAGCCGGGGCGAACACTGTATGCCGTCGGTGGACAGGCTGTCTGGCGCGTGCCTGGAGAGCGCTGAATGTTCTGCTAACACGGTTTATTGATGAAATATGTCGTTTACGCAGGTCCTGTATGCGCTAAGAGCTATTAAAACAATAGCAAAATGGGCGCGGAGGCTGGGCTACTCACTGCAGCAGCGCCTGCAAAAAGAAACGGACAGTCATCGGCTGCGCCGCTTACTTTTTGTTGAAATCAACCACTGGCGGCGTGGAAATTTGCGCTTCGTTCGCCACCGCAAAGTTGGGTTTGACCTTGTAGCCAAAAATCATCGCGGTCAGGTTGTTCGGGAAGCTGCGCGTCAGCACGTTGTACTCTTGCACCGTCTGGATGTAGCGGTTGCGCGCCACGGTAATGCGGTTTTCCGTGCCTTCGAGCTGAACCCGCAAATCGCGAAAACCCTGATTGGCTTTCAGGTCCGGATAGCGCTCGCTGACCACCATGAGGCGGCTTAGCGCGCTGCCCAACTCGCCCTGGGCGGCCTGGAACTTGCTGAACGCGGCAGGGTCGTTCAGCGTTTCGGGCGTGACCTGAATCGACGTGGCCTTGGCGCGCGCTTCAATCACCTTGGTCAGCGTGTCCTGCTCGAAAGCGGCTTCGCCCTTGACCGTGGCGACAATATTGGGCACCAGGTCAGCACGGCGCTGGTACTGGTTCAACACTTCGGACCAGGCAGACCTGGTTTGCTCGTCCAGGCTCTGGAACTGGTTGTAGCCGCAGCCGGAGAGCAACAAGCTCAGCAAGGCGGCAAAAGATAAACTTAATAAACGGGATGTCATGTAAAAGCCTCCAAAATACAAGCTGTAACACTACCATAGTTGCGTGTCATCGAGCTTGACTCGATGCCTGACATACCCTAAAAAGAATTCAGGGAAAATCCAGGAGATGTCCTGCCCCGTGACCGACTGACCTTGATTGACTTCATGCGAAAACCCAAAGCACCTCTTCCCATCGCCAGTAACGCCGACGATACCGAGGCGGCATTTTACGAGGCGCTGCAAAGCGGCGATATCGAAAAGCTCATGGCCTGCTGGAGCGATGAGGACGAGATCGTTTGCGTACACCCTGGTGGCGCGCGGCTGGTCGGCCCGGCTGCCATCCGCAGTGCGTTTGACGCCATGTTTTCCAACGGCACCATACGCGCACAAGCGCTTAAAGTGCGCAAGCTGCAGGCGATGAGCGCCAGCGTGCACAGTGTGCTGGAGCGCATTGAAGTACTGACCGAAGAGGGTCCGCGCCATGCCTATGTCGTTGCCACCAATGTCTACCACCTGACGGCGCAGGGCTGGCGCATGGTGGCTCACCACGCCAGCCCCGGCACTATGCACGAAATACAGGAAGTGTCTGAAACCCCGTTTGTCCTTCATTGACCGGCGCCAGGCAGCCATGAAATATGAAGCGCCCTGGTGGTTGCCCGGCGGTAATGTTCAAACCATCTGGGCGGCACTGCGCGCCCGGCGCTTCATGGGGCCGCCGCCGGTGTTTCGCCGCGAACGGTGGATCGCGCCCGACACCGACTTTGTGGATGTGGACTGGCTGGCGGATATGGCCCCCACGCTCCCCACTTCGTGTGGTTCGCAGCCCCCCGAGGGGGCTGGCCTTGCTTGGGGCGGCCCGGCGCTGCGGCCGCCGGCGCGTGAGCAGCCGCTGCTGGTCGTTTTCCACGGCCTTGAAGGATCCTCGGCCAGCCACTATGCCGAAGCTTTTGCAGATGTGGCCCGCAACCGGGGCTGGGCTTGCGCCGTGCCGCATTTCCGCGGCTGCTCCGGCGAACTCAACCTCGCGCCGCGCGCCTACCACTCGGGTGATTTTGCTGAAATCGACTGGCTGCTCAGGCGCTTTGCAAGCCAGCATGTCGGCCCGGTGGTGGCTGTGGGCGTTTCCCTGGGCGGCAATGCTCTAATGCGCTGGGCCGGCGAAATGGGCACCCAGGCCGGGCAGGTGGTGTCCGCCGTTGCTTCGGTCTGCGCGCCTCTGGATCTGGCGGCCAGCGGACGGGCCATCGGTCAGGGGTTCAACCGGCAGGTCTACACCCGCATGTTCCTCAAGTCCATGGTGCCCAAGGCGCTGCAAAAGCTTGAACAGCACCCGGGCCTTTTTGCCCGGGACGCCTTGCTGGCGGCGCGCGACCTGTATGCGTTTGATAATATTTTCACCGGGCCAGTCCATGGTTTTAAAGGCGTTGACGACTATTGGGCGTGTGCTTCGGCCAAACCCCATCTTGGCCAGATTGCCATGCCTGCATTGGTGCTCAATGCGTTGAATGACCCCTTTATTCCGGCCGGCAGCCTGCCGCAGCCCGCTGATGTCAGCCGTCACGTTACCCTCTGGCAACCCGCGCAGGGAGGCCATGTCGGCTTTGCGTCGTCGAACTTTCCGGCGCATGTGCGCGCCATGCCTGAAGCAGTGGTGGCCTTTCTGGCGGCGCAACTTCAAGAAATTGCATCGCCTGGAATGTCGCAGGTTGGCCAAAGCGGCGCAAAATAACGCCATGGATGACATTGTTCGACAAGCTATTGCCAAATGGCCCAACGTTCCTGACTGCTACGGCTGGCTCGGGCTTGATGCGCGCGGCAACTGGTACATGCGCGACGACAGGGCGCAGACCGCCGGGCCGTTTGCGTCAGCTGAAGGGGGCAATGCAGCCAGCAAGGGATCGCTGCTCAAGCACGACAAGCTGATTGATTTCATCCAGCGTAACTACGCGAGCGATGCCAGCGGCCAGTGGTTTTTCCAGAACGGGCCGCAGCGTGTGTATGTGGAACTGCAAGCCACGCCGCTTATCTGGCGCGTGGAAGCAGCGCCTGGTTTTGAGGTCATGGCGCACACCGGTCAGCCGGCGCGTGTCCAGCGCTGCATACTGGACGAACAGGGCCGGCTCTACCTCGAAACCGATCTGGGTTTTGGCCTTGTCCATACGCTGGACATGGCCCATGCAGCCGATGCGGTGGAGCAGGGGCTATGGGTTCCGCAAGACTTGCAAGCCAGTGAACTGCCCGCCCGCTTTGGCTATGTGTGCAGCCCGCAAGCGCTACGAAAAGAATAGCATGTTGCCCCCGCACTGCTTGCGCAAAGGCCTTGTTTGATTGAATTTTTCAGGAAAAAAGCCGGTCACTGACCGGCTTTTGCATGGGATGCAGGCTCGCCTTATTTGGCAGCGCTCACCATGTATTCAACGGCTGAGTGAATGTCGGCATCCGACGCGGCAGAGCCTCCCTTGGGCGGCATGGCACCCTTGCCCTTGATGGCGCTGGTAGTCAGGGCATCAAGACCGGTCTGGATGCGGGGAGCCCAGGCGGCCTTGTCGCCAAACTTCGGCGCACCGGCCACACCAGAAGCATGGCAAGCCACGCAAGCCTGTTTGTACAGAGCTTCGCCAGCACCCGAGTCTGCTGCTGCAACTTTGGTGGGAGCGGCTGCTGCTGGTATTGGTGCTGCCGCTAAAGTCGCCGCAGGAACTGCAGGAACTGCAGGAGCAGCTGTAGCGTCCGCTGCAGGCGCGGCGGCACTGGCGGCTGCAGGTTCGGCAAATTTGCCGCCTGCGGCCGCCGTCATGTACACCACGGCACGACCGATTTCCAGATCTTCAAAGTCACCGCCGCCTTGCGGACCCATGGCGCCTTTGCCCTTGAGCGCGGAATGCCACAGTGTGTCAAAACCTGTAGCGATGCGAGGAGCCCAGGCACCGGCATCGCCGAATTTGGGAGCGCCGGCCACACCTGCCGCGTGACAGGTCACGCACTGGGCCTTGTAAACCTCTTCGCCAGACTTGAGCGCCCGGTTGGCATCACGAATTTCAACCATGCCGATTTTCTGGATGCGCTGCGCAACTGCCTGTTCGGAGTCCTGGGCGCCCGCCAAGGGTTTATTGGCAGAAGTTACGTAATAAACCAGCCCGATGATGGCAAAAATCGGAACAACGAAAGAGAAAAAAACCGCTGCCAGCAATTGCTGAGGAGTTTTGATCGGGCCAGTGTGGGCTTCTGCGTGGGCCGTGGTGTGGTCGTTTGCGCTCATGGCGTCCTCAAAAACTGGAAATCGGTGGCTGTTGCGGGCTGCTGCAGCATCTTCACATTATAGCCGTGGGGCTTGTAAATCAGGATGAGCGCAGACTGCTTGATGCAGCTTTCGATGCAGCCGTTCTGCGTTGGCCGCCCTGGCTCAATTGGAATGTGTTGAATACTGCGGCTGTTGGCCAAGGCCATGAACGCCCGGCTGGCGAACTTCGGGCCGTTGTCTGTTCTTGCCGCTCGCTTGAGCGTCCACAGTCCGGTGCCAAAACCATGGGCCGTGCGCCCTGACGAAATGCGGTATTGAGCCATTTGAAGGAAGACGTATCGAACTGGCTGCCCGCCCGCCGCCGGGCATGGCCTGGGTCCATCGAGTCCTTGTTCATCAAGTACACGCTTTTAGGTGTCCCTGACAAGTGAGTCGAAGAATTCGATCAGCCGCTCATGGTTGAACGCCCCATCGATGATCATCCAGCGCGCCAGGTACTTGCCTGTCGAGCGCACATGCAGCGTGACGCCAAATTCAACGGCAATGAGTTGCCGGACCGCCGCACGACTCCACAAAGCAAACTCCATCTTCAACTGCTCGGGGGCGTTTGTCGCAGATGATGCGCTGCACCTTCGCCTCCTGCTCTGCACTGAGCGCGCGATCCTCGCCTTTGCGTCGCCCACGCCTGCGAGGTGCCAGCGCACCAATCCCCTCGGCTTCGTAACGGGTAATCGCCTTGCTCACTGCGGTGTAGCTCAGGCCGACTTCATCGGCAATCTGTGTCTTAGTCCTGCCCCGCTTATGAGCCCGGATCACCTGTCGGCGCCACTTGTGTTGATCAGCGGGCAAAGCTTTCTTGCATCGTCTTTGTTCATGCCTGGATTGACCGGTGCATGCACTTAAAGTGCAATCTATTTGTGGGCCGAATCTATGGCGCTGCCGCACACCATTCGCGACGCGCAGTCGGGCGGCCCCATTGCAACCCTGCCGGTCGCAGGCAACTCGCGCGCCGCGCGATGCCATTTGCCGAATCAAAATCGCGCATGATGAGGCACCTGTGGCCGCGCAAGTGGCAGTCGGCGAAATCGTCATCGACGGTACAGTACGCAGGTAGTTACACTCGATACTGGAAGACATCGCTGCCGTCTTGATTAGTGAAGCGGTTTTTAACCCCTGCAGTAGAGCGGCTTTCGATCAAACCCAAAATCCTGTCTTCATTCACGTGTGTGCGAAAATACCGGTTATTGCTAAATTCAACAGTGCGGCTGTAGCTCAGTGGATAGAGTATTGGCCTCCGAAGCCAAGGGTCGTGGGTTCGATCCCCGCCAGCCGCACCAAATCTCGCATTAGCCGAAACTTTAACGACTCGGTTGCATAGCTCGAATATTGCATACGGTATTAAAGCTATAACGCCGAGTTTCAACCTGTGATATGGATGTTTATTACTTCACTGACCTTATGCAGCCGTCCGCCATTGCTGAAGTTCAGCATAGGCGCTGCGCGAAGCGTTGATGAGAAGTTTTCCTGAATCCGTGACTTCGGTGTAAATTTTGTCAATTTCTCTATTGAAATCAATGACTTAGCCTCTGTGTTCAATTCACCCTGTAGGTGAACCCGAACATGACGGATTTCATAGTCAAAAAACTGCCTTACGACCTCAGCTCTCACGCTGGACTGGCATTCGTTGGCAAATATCTCAAGCGAATCAACATTAACGCGCTGATTGATCCGGCCTTTGCGTCTCGCTCTGGGGTTACCAACAGCCGCATCGTCAAGCGCTACCTAACCTCGGCGAAGATGCCGCGCTTGTTGCCTTGATGTTCTGTTAGGAGTCCGCCGTTTACGGGGCGAGGAAACAGCACTCGAGCAACGGTATGCATACATCAGGCCGATGGAGTCAGGTTCAGGCCATGTCCCGATTCTTTGCGCCGAAATAGGCGAAATTCAAGCCAACAGCCAACAGCCAACAGCCAACAGCCAACAGCCAACAGCCAACAGCAAATCGCAGCTTGAATTACTGACAGAAACATCTGGTTCATGAGTCAGGCTCGTCGTTATCATCAAACGTATCACCAAACTACAAATCTGATCTGGCTTGCTTGGCCCGGCCGGCTGACACCAGGAAAAGGACTGCTGTGGTCAATACCTGCGGTAGGGTCGTAGACTCAAAACATGCCAACGCAAAAAAGTGAGCCATAAATGATTACAGACCTGCTTGATGGTGAATTATTAAAACGCGCGTGTATGACCAGTGCTGGCAGCGCCTGCAGTTGCGCGCTGGGTGCTTGTAGTAGCTGGGAAAGCTTTACCGAGGATCGCTGGCCCGACCATCTTTTGCGGCGAGTCGGAACGCTGCGGGATCCGGCTATTGATGAGCCAACCCTGGAAGAATGTCATCCCCGTGGCACGCGCTACGGCTCTGCGGACGCCCCGGTTGCCGTGGCATTCTTCCCCTGCAACCGATGCGACGCCTATGCCTGCAATAGATGTGGGCGCACCTTGCTGAGATATACGGAATACGGCGGTTACTATGTCGATCACCGTGTCAGAGAAGTCTTACCGGAGTTGATCGTTTAAGTTCTTCAGGTTGCCTGTTTGAAGAGCTGAAGTCGCAGGTCGATTACGTCTGGCGGCTGTGCGTGACTGAAAGAAGTAAGCTTTTGCCGAACATTCAGGAAAGGCCGACATGGTTACTGATCCGGCGGGAACAATCCTCTTCAGGCCGTGTCGAACAAAGCAAGTCAATCAGGAGGACTTCATGAAGGTAATTAAAACTGTTTCATGCCTGGCTGCTGCCGTGCTGCTCATGGCAGGTTGCGCTCTCACGGCTGTGCAACCAGGCATGTCGCGTGAGGACGTTATTACCCATTACGGCACGCCTTCGCGAGTTGTGCCATTGAGTGCGGGAACGCGGCTGCAGTATTCGACCCAGCCTGCCGGCCAAAGTGTTGTGATGGTGGATCTGGACGCTGCAGGCTCGGTGATTGCGGCCCGGCAGGTCATGACGTTGAAGGAATTTTCAAGAATCGAGCCGGGCAAGTGGACGCGTGAGGACGTGGAACGCGAGTTTGGCCGTCCGGCAACGGTGGACCGCGTGGCTTCCTGGCCGGGCGATATCATGACTTACCGCTGGCTTGACTATGAGCAAAGCAAGTATTTCTGGGTGTATCTCGATGGCAACGGCGTGGTCCAGCGCACCGGACAGGGCATGGAATTTCCCACGAGAGCGCACGACAACCGTTGACCGGGCTGTGACTTCATCATTCCACGGCGCGGCCGATCTCCGGCCAGCGGTGGTGCAGGTACAGCCAGGCGGCCAGGCCGATGCACAACATGCCCAGCGAGACGGCAGCCAGCGCGGGCGTGGAATGCATGACCAGCGGCGCGATGACGCCGGCGACCAGTCCATTGGCCGTTGAGCCGATAAACGCTTGCAGCGAAGACGCCATGCCGCGTCGCTCGGGGTAAAGTTCCAACACCAGCAGCGTAACAACTGGCACCATCAGCGCCCAGCCAAATGCAAACACGGCAATCGGAAACAGGGCCCACGAAGCATGGGCCGTAAACAGCAGATTGGCGACGAGGTTAAGCACTGAACTTATCAGCATGATGACAAAGCCGTGGCGGATTTGCTGCTTGGGAGGGATTTTTCCGGCGAGGCGGCCGCTCAGCCAGGCGCCAGACATAATGCCCGAAATGGTCAGCATGAAGAACCAGAAAAACTGGGTTGGCTGCAAGGTCAGGTGATCCCCCAGAAACGCTGGGGCTGATAGCACATACAAAAACATGCCATTGAAGGGCACCCCACTGGCCAGCGCCAGCAGCAAAAAGCGGGGGCTGGAACCCAGCTGCCAGTAGCCATGCATCAGGTGCCGCACTTCAAAGGGCTGGCGCGCGTCAAGCTGCAGGGTTTCAGGCAAAAACTTGTAATTGGTAGTCCAGAGCACCAAGCCTACCGCAGTAAGGAACCAGAAAATGCTGTGCCAGCCCAGATGCACAAAAAGCCAGCCGCCGACAATGGGCGCAAGCGCCGGCGCCACGCCAAAATAGATGGTGACCTGGCTCATGACCTGCTGCGCCTGCGCTGGCGCAAACATGTCGCGGATCACGGCCCGTGACACCACAATACCCGCTCCCGTGGACACGCCCTGCATGGCCCTGAAAAACACCAGCTGGCCAACGCTTTGGGACAAGGCACAGCCGGCTGACGCCAGCGTGAACATGGCAATGCCCCACAACACCACGGGGCGGCGTCCAAAACTGTCGGCCAGCGCGCCATGAAACAGGTTCATGAAGGCAAAGCCAAACAGGTAGGCCGACAGCGTCTGCTGCATTTCCACGGGTGTGGCGCCCAGGGATTTGGCCATGCCGGAAAAGGCCGGAATGTAGGTATCAATCGAAAACGGTCCCAACATGCCGAGGACAGCCAGCAGGGCGGCCAGGGCCCAGCGGGGGCCGCGCCAGAGCTGATCGGCGTTTGGATTCATTCGTTTTTAAGTTTCAAAGCCGTGTCGTAAAGCTCGTTGCGCGGCGCCCCGGTGATGTCGGCGGTGAGCCTGACCGCAGTTTTGAGGGGTAATTCTGCCAGCAGCAGTTGCAGCACCCGAATGCTGTCGTCGGGACCTTCATGCAGGGCCGATGCATGAAGCACCAGTGCAAACTCGCCACGGGTGCGCTGCGGGCCGGCGTCCAGCCAGGCGGCAAAATCCTGCGCGGGCATGGTCGCAATTTCCTCGAACTGCTTGGTCAACTCACGGCCGACAGTGATGAGCCGGCCCTGCAGAACGGCCATGGCGCGGGCCAGCGCCTCGATGCGATGCGGAGCTTCAAGAATCACCGTAGCCCGTGGATCGGCCTGCAAAAGCTGGATGGCTTGGTCGCGCTCGCCCGCTTTGCTGGGTAGAAAGCCGGCAAACACAAAGCTGCTGCCGCTGTCGCCGCTTCCTTCGGCGCGGGTCACGCCAGCGGCGCTGAGCACGGTGGTCACGCTGCTGGCGCCAGGCAAGGGCATCACCTTGAACCCGGCGGCCCGAACCGCTGCAACCAGTCGCGCGCCAGGGTCGCTCACGGCAGGCGTTCCGGCATCGCTGACATAGGCGACGCGCTCGCCGCGCTGCAGCCGCTGCACGACCAGCCCGGCCGCTTCGGCCTCGTTATGCTGGTGCACTGCCAGCAGCGGTTTTTCAACACCGTATTGGCGCAGTAGCGGCTGCGTGTGGCGTTTGTCTTCACAGGCGATGGCATTGACCAACTGCAGCACATACAAAGCGCGCAGGCTGATGTCTGCCAGGTTGCCGATGGGGGTTGCCACGATGTACAGCGTGGCTTCTGGATAATGCTGCATGCCCGCTGCAGCGCGGGCGGCGTCCAGTGCCAATTCGAAAGAAGCATTCAATGTGGTTTTCCAGAAAACAGGGGATCAAGGTGCCGCCGAATGGCGCTGAAAACAGAACCCTGGCGTTGCCAAATCAGGGTACCACCAAGTCGCGCGGCGATGCGGCCGAGGCTGCCGCGCTGGCCTATCTGGTCCGGAACGGGCTGAAATTGATCGATACCAATTATCGGACGCCAGGACGCGGCGGCGGCGAAATTGACCTGATCATGCGCGCGGCCGACGGCACGCTGGTGTTTGTTGAAGTCCGCCAGCGCTCGAATGCCTCCCATGGCGGAGCGGCGGCCAGCATTGGCTCTGTCAAGCAGCGGCGCATTATTTTTGCTGCGCGCCATTACCTGATGCGCTTTGCCAGCCTGCCGCCTTGCCGCTTCGATGTAGTGCTGGTTGATGGCAGGCCTGGAAATGACAAGCCTGAAAGGCCGGTTGCGCGCATTGAATGGCTGCGCGCAGCATTTGATGCCTCCTGAGAGGCCTGAGCCTGGCCGGGAGTCTCTCTCGTTGCAGGGTGAAAGGCAATTTGCAAGCATATCCTGCGTCAGACCTGCCGCAAGCCCTTGCCGACGCAGTTCCATGTGATGACCCGGTATCATCGTCCCATGCTTGAACAACGAATTGAACAGCACTTTATCGACAGTGCCGACCTTAAATACCAGGCCGCGCATATTTTGTCCAAACCCATCGCTGCAGCAGTGCAGGCCATTTTGGCCAGTGTCACCAGTGGCGGCAAGGTGCTGGCTTGCGGCAATGGCGGCTCGGCGGCCGATGCCCAGCATTTCGCCGCCGAATTCGTGGGCCGCTATGAGCGTGAGCGGCCCGAACTCGGCGCGATTGCACTGACGACCGACAGCTCCATCATCACGGCGATTGCCAACGATTACGATTTCAGCGTGATTTTTTCCAAGCAGGTCCGTGCGCTGGGCGGCGCAGGCGACGTGTTGCTGGCCTTGAGTACCAGCGGAAATTCGGCCAATGTGCTGGCAGCCATCGAGGCTGCCCATGAGCGCGAGATGACCGTGGTGGCCCTGACCGGCCGGGGCGGTGGCAAAATAACCCATGCCTTGCGGGAAACCGATGTGCATATCTGCGTGCCGCATGAGCGGACTGCCCGCATCCAGGAGGTGCATCTTCTCGTTATCCACTGCATTTGTGACGGCGTGGATACCCAGTTACTTGGTGATCAGGAGTCTTCCGTATGAAATCTGGTGTGATGATGAAACGATTGGCCTGCTCGCTGGGCGCGGCAGCTTTGCTTTCGGGCGCCCTGACGGCCTGCGTTCCGCTGGTGGTGGGCGGAGCCATGGCAGGAGGCTCTTTGGTGGTAATTGACCGCCGCACCTCTGGTGCCCAGCTTGAGGACGAGGGCATCGAGTTGCGTGCCGTCAGCCGCATGCGCAGCAATATCGGCGACCGGATTCATGTCAACCTGACCAGCTACAACCGGCAGGTGCTGCTGACCGGCGAAGTGCCTACCGCGCAGGACAAGCAGCAGGTCGAGCAACTGGTTTTGGGCGTTGAAAATGTGATTTCTGTCGTCAATGAACTGGCGGTCATGAGTCATTCCAGTCTGAGCCAGCGCTCCAACGACACCTTTGTGACGGGGCGCGTCAAGGCCATGCTGCTGGACGCCCAGGATTTGCAGTCGAACGCTTTCAAGGTAGTCACCGAACGGGGAACGACCTATTTGATGGGGCGTGTGACGCAGCGCGAGGCGGACCGCGCTACCAGCGTGGTTCGCGCAACGCCAGGCGTGCAAAAAGTAATCCGGGTTTTTGAGGTCATCAGCGAACAGGAACTGGCGCGCCTGGTGCCGCCCGCCAGGCCGCAACCGGCGTCAGTCAAGCCTGCCAGCTACTGAATACCCGCAGCCTGCTGGTGCCGCCGGACTGACCGGCAAATGCCACTTGCTGCCGGGTCTATTTCAGCCGCTTGATGAGGCTGGAGGTATCCCAGCGCTGGCCGCCCATGGCCTGTACATCGGCATAAAATTGGTCCACCAGCGCCGTTACGGGCAAGCGGGCGCCGTTGTGCTTGGCTTCATCCAGGACCAGCCCCAAATCCTTGCGCATCCAGTCCACGGCAAAGCCGAAATCGAATTGGTCGGCTGCCATGGTTTTACCGCGGTTGTCGAGTTGCCAGCTTTGCGCGGCACCCTTGCCGATCACGTCGAGCACCTGGTCCATGTCCAGCCCGGCTTTCTGGCCAAAGGCAATAGCCTCGCTCAGGCCCTGAACCAGGCCTGCGATGCAGATCTGGTTGACCATTTTGGTGAGCTGGCCGGCGCCCGCCTCGCCCATCAGCGTGAAAGCTTTTGAAAACGCCATGCCGACCGGCTGGACTGTCTTGAATACCTCCGCCTTGCCGCCGCACATGACGGTAAGCGCGCCGTTCTGCGCACCTGCCTGACCGCCCGACACGGGCGCATCGATGAACTGCAGGCCCCGCTTTTCGGCTGCGGCGTAAAGTTCACGGGCAACAGTGGCCGAAGCCGTGGTGTGATCAACAAAAATGGCGCCAGGCTTCATGCCCGCAAATGCACCATCGTCGCCAACGGTAACGGAACGCAGATCCTCATCATTGCCGACGCAACAAAATACGATGTCGGCATCGGCGGCAGCCTGCTGCGGCGTGGCAGCTGAAAAGCCCCTGAATTCGGCGCTCCAGGCCTGGGCCTTTGCGGCGCTGCGGTTGTACACCGTGACCTCATGACCTGCCAGCGCCAAGTGGCCAGCCATGGGATAGCCCATGACGCCAAGGCCGATAAAAGCGACTTTGCAAGGGGTAGAGGTTTCGTAGGTTTTGGGTTGGGTGCTGGACATAAAAATAGGAAAAAAGTAAATCGGACAAATCAGACAAATCAGACAATAGCGAAATGTTCGGTGCCTGCCGCCAGGTCGGTTGACTTGGCGCGCTGGGAATACAGCTTGATCTGCAGGCGCAGGTCGTTCACTGAATCGGCGTTGCGAAGGGCATCCTCGTAGGTGATGTGATTGCTTTCGAAAGCATCAAACAGTGCCTGATCGAAGGTTTGCATGCCCATGTTGCGGCTTTTCTTCATGATCTCCTTGATTTCGTTGACCTCGCCCTTGAAGATCATGTCGCTGATCAGGGGTGAATTTAACATGACCTCGACTGCCGCAAACCGGCCCTTGCTGTCCTGCCTGGGAACCAGCCGCTGCGACACCACGGCCTTGAGATTGAGCGACAAGTCCATCAGCAACTGCGCCCTGCGTTCTTCCGGAAAAAAGTTGATCACGCGGTCCAGCGCCTGGTTGGCACTGTTGGCATGCAGCGTGGCCAGGCACAGGTGGCCGGTTTCAGAAAAAGCCAGGGCATGCTCCATCGCTTCACGGTCGCGAATCTCGCCCATCAGGATGACATCCGGCGCCTGGCGCATTGAGTTTTTGAGGGCAGCGCCCCAGCTGTCGGTGTCCAGTCCGACTTCGCGCTGGGTGACCACGCAGTTCTTGTGCAGGTGGACAAATTCCACCGGGTATTCAATCGTCAGGATGTGGCCAAACGACTGCTCGTTGCGCCAGTCCAGCATGGCGGCCATGGTGGTCGATTTGCCCGAGCCGGTGGCGCCCACCAGAATCGCCAGACCCCGCTTGGCCATCACCACGTCTTTCAGCACCTGCGGCAAACCCAGACCGTCAAGGGTCGGCAGCACCGCTGGAATGACGCGCATCACCATGCCAACCTTGCCCTGCTGCAGGAAGGCGTTGACGCGAAAGCGCCCTATGCCGGGCGGCGAAATGGCGAAGTTGCATTCCTTGGTGCGCTCAAATTCAGCCGCCTGCTTGTCGTTCATGATGGCGCGCGTCAGTGCCAGCGTGTGGCTGGCATTGAGCGGCTGGGAAGATACCTTGGTCAGCTTGCCATCGACCTTGATGGCAGGCGGAAACTCTCCGGTGATGAAGAGGTCACTCCCGCCGCGGCTGACCATGAGCCTCAGCAGGTCGTTGATGAATTTACTGGCCTGGTCGCGTTCCATAAAGTTCCCTGTGTGTCATCAGTTAAGGCTGAGTGCATACTGAAAAGCGCATGCCGCTGTCCAGCAGCGACATTTCACCCAGGATGTCGCCCGGGCGCGCTTCAGTCAGGCGCAGGCGCTCGCCCCAAGGCTGTTCACGTTCCACCGCAATGGTGCCGTTCAGCAGCACGATCATAAAGTTGCTGTACTCGTCCTGGCGAATTACATCGCGGTTTCCGGGCAGGGTGGCGAAGTCAAAAAATCGTTCCAGCCGGGCCATGCAGGTATCCCTGGACCACAAATCCTGCAGCAGCTTGCCGCCGCGTGAGGCCAGCAGACGTTTCGCGCCGACCTCGTTGGCGCGGGCCTCCCAGGGCACCAGCATGCAAGCGTCAACCCCCTGGTCGGCAAAAGCCGTGGAGAAAAGGAACGAGTCGGGACTGTCGTTGTCCGTACGCATTGAGGCGGAGTGTTTGATAAGTCCGAACAAGCCGTTCATGAATCTGCTTTCCTGGTTGGGTTGCGGCAGTTTCAGCCCGGGAAGTTGTCAGGGATTTTGGCTTTTCCGCGTGCTTCGGCAGCGGAAATCACGTTGCGCTTGACCAGGTCGGTCAGGTTCTGGTCCAGCGTCTGCATCCCGACGCTGCTGCCGGTCTGGATCGACGAGTACATCTGCGCCACCTTGGCTTCACGGATCAGGTTGCGGATGGCGCTGGTGCCCAGCATGATCTCGTGCGCCGCCACCCGGCCCTGGCCGTCCTTGGTCTTGCACAGCGTTTGCGAAATCACGGCCTGCAGCGACTCGGACAGCATGGATCGGATCATCTCCTTTTCCTCGGCCGGAAACACGTCAATGATCCGGTCAATGGTCTTTGCGGCGCTTGAGGTGTGCAGCGTGCCAAACACCAGGTGACCGGTTTCGGCGGCCGTCATGGCCAGTCGAATGGTTTCCAGGTCGCGCATTTCGCCTACCAGAATGGCATCCGGATCTTCGCGCAGGGCCGACCGCAGCGCCGCATTGAAGCTCAGTGTGTGCGGGCCAACCTCGCGCTGGTTGATCAGGCATTTTTTCGACTCATGGACAAACTCGATCGGGTCTTCCACCGTCAGGATGTGGCCGTATTCGGTTTCATTCAGGTAGTTGACCATGGCCGCCAGCGTGGTCGACTTGCCCGAACCCGTCGGGCCGGTGACCAGCACCATGCCGCGGGGTTTCAGCGCCAGTTCGCCAAAAATCTTCGGCGCGCCCAGTTGCTCCAGCGTCAGGATTTTGGAAGGAATGGTCCGCAGCACCGCACCCGCGCCTCGGTTCTGGTTAAAGGCATTGACGCGAAAACGTGCCAGGCCGTCAATCTCGAAGGAAAAATCAACCTCCAGAAACTCTTCATAGTACTTGCGCTGGGTGTCATTCATGATGTCATACACCATGGCATGCACTTCCTTATGATCCAGCGGCTCAATATTGATGCGCCGCACATCGCCGTGGACCCGGATCATGGGCGGCAAACCGGCTGACAAATGCAGATCGGATGCCTTGTTTTTGACGCTAAAGGCCAGCAACTGCGTAATGTCCATCCCGGCGAATCCTTGTAATTTGAATCTGAGTTTACAGTCGGATTATGACCACGATTGCGCATCATCTCCGACTTGTCAGTGAGCGGATTCACGCTGCCTGCAACGCCGCCGGGCGCGACCCGGCCAGTGTGCGGCTGCTGGCCGTTTCCAAAACCTTTGGCGCCGATGCGGTGATCGAGGCGGTCTCGGCAGGGCAGTGCATCTTTGGCGAAAACTATATTGCCGAGGGTGTCGGGAAAATCCTGGCTTTGCAACGTTGGCAGGCAGGCGAAGCAGCCCGGTCAGGCATGGCTGCCAGCGCACTGGAGTGGCACTGCATCGGCCCCATCCAGAGCAACAAGACGCGGCTGGTGGCCGAACATTTCGACTGGGTGCAATCGGTTGACCGGCTGAAAATCGCGCAGCGCCTGAGTCAGCAGCGACCGGCTGATTTGCCGCCGCTGCAGATCTGTTTGCAGGTCAATATTGATGGCGGCTCCAACAAATCCGGCCTGGCGCCCGAAGACGTGCAGGCGCTGGCCCAGGAGGTCGCGCAGTTGCCGCGGCTGGTATTGCGTGGTTTGATGGCAATTCCCGAGCCTGCTATTGATTTTGTAGCTGTCTGCGCCCTGCATGCAAGCGTAAAAGCCGTTTTTGACCAGATAAATGCTTCTGGTGTGCTGTCCGCCCCGATGGACACGCTGTCGCTTGGCATGACGGCGGATCTGGAGGCTGCCATTCATGCCGGCAGCACCCTGGTGCGGGTGGGAACGGCTATTTTTGGAGACAGGTAGTTAAACCCCCAGCGCCAGCCGGGTGGTGTTCTTCACCTCTTCCATCACCGCATAGGTGCGGGTTTCGCGAACGCCGGGCAGCTGCCACAGCACGGTGCCGGCAAACGCGCGGTAAGCGGCCATGTCGGCCATGCGGGTTTTGAGCAAATAGTCAAAGCCGCCGGCAACCATGTGGCATTCCATGATTTCAGGGTAGACCTGCACGGAGGCCTTGAAGGCTTCAAACACATTCGGCGTGGTGCGGTCCAGCAGCACTTCGACAAACACCATCATGCCGGCGCCCAGCTTGAGCGGATTGAGCCGCGCCTCATAGCCCAGGATGTAGCCGTCCCGCGTCAGCCGCTGCACCCGCGCCAGCACGGCGGTCGGCGACAGCGCCACGCTCTCGGCCAGCTTGAGGTTGGAGCTGCGGCCGTCGTGCTGCAGGACATTCAGAATTTTCAGGTCGATTCGGTCAAGGTGGGGCGAGTCTTCATGCATGAGTAGTGAATTATTCAGATAAATAGAGTAAATTTAGCGACAAATTTTACGGCATTCCAGTGAATATCAAGCCTGAATTCTTTCAGCTGCCCTGCGCTGAATTTCCGCCAACCCTGATGGAGCTTTGATGCCTGCAATACCGCGCCTGCCCTTTCCCTACCGCCCCGAAGCCGACATCGTGGCCAGCCAGCTGCAGCGTCTGAGCGGAGCGCTTGACTGGGCAGCCGTCGCCCAAACGGCCCAGCCATGGGTGCAGGCCGTTCGCAAGAATCCGCCGCCGTTCTGGGCAATGGAAAGCCTGCTCAAGGAATACCCGATCTCCAGCGCCGAAGGGCTGGCGCTGATGCGGCTGGCTGAAGCACTGCTACGGGTGCCCGATACCGAAACCGCGATTGCGCTGACGGCCGACCAGCTCGGGCGGGCTGATTTTGACGGTGCCAGCGATGGCGTGATGGTGCGCCTGTCAGCATCGGCAATCGGGTTGTCGAAGAAATTTCTGCCCGAAGCTGGCGAGTCTGGCCTGATGGGCAAGCTTGGCGCCCGCAGCGTGGTAGCCGCCACGCTGCGGGCAGTGCAGCTGCTGGGGCGGCAATTTGTGCTCGGGCAGACGATTGGCGATGCGATGAATGAGGCGAATGCTGCGCGCAAAAAGACCAGGAATCTGCGCTTCAGCTACGACATGCTGGGCGAAGGCGCTCGCACCGAGCTTGACGCGCTGCGCTATCTGGCGAGTTACGTTAATGCTATTAAATCAATAGCTAGTGGTGCACATAATGATTGGGCCTGCGAGTTAAATGGCGGTATTTCCATCAAGCTCAGCGCCTTGCATCCGCGTTACGAGGACGCCCAGCAAGAGCGCGTCATGGCCGAGCTGGTGCCGCGCGTCTGGGGCCTGTGCGAGCTGGCGGCCCAGGCCAATATCAACCTGACGATTGACGCTGAAGAGGTGGACCGGCTGGAGTTGTCGCTCGACGTGTTTGAAGCGCTGGCCGCCCAGGTGGCGCGGCATTGCCCGCAGTGGCAGGGCTTTGGACTGGCGATGCAGGCCTACCAGAGCCGGTCGCTTGATTTGGTCGAGCATGTCATCGGCATCGGCCGCAAGTACCAGCTGCGCCTGATGTGCCGGCTGGTCAAGGGCGCGTACTGGGATTCGGAAATCAAGCGTGCGCAGGAGTTGGGGCTGCCGCACTACCCGGTGTTCACCCACAAGCACCACACCGATGTGTCTTATCTGGCCTGCGCCAAAGCGCTGCTGGATGCGCCGGATGCGGTGTATCCGCAGTTTGCTGGGCACAACGCCGGCACGATTGCCGCGATTGTGCAGATGGCTGCACGTAACGCCGTCCCTTTTGAACTTCAAAGGCTGCACGGCATGGGCGAAGGAATTTTTCGCGAAGTGCTGAAGAACCCGCAAATCAGCTGCCGGGTCTATGCCCCCGTCGGCGCGCACCGCGACCTGCTGGCCTACCTGGTGCGCCGGCTGCTGGAAAACGGCGCCAATTCGTCGTTTGTGCACCAGCTGGCTGATGAGTCGGTGGTCATGGACGAGTTGCTGGCCTCGCCGCTGCGGCTGGCGCCTGAATCGTCCTTGCCGCTGCCGCCCGCGCTCTACGGCACCAGCCGCGCTAACAGCCTGGGGCTGGATCTGACAGTGCAAAGCATGCGCGCGCCGCTGCTGGCTGCGTTGACGACCACGGCGGTGCCGCTGGTGCCCGAGTTTGATATCAAATTGGCTTCCAGCGCACTCACCACGGGCGCAAGAAGCTATCAAAAATGGAGCAAAATTGCTGTGCCGGAGCGCGCCGCCATCCTGCGCCGCGCCGCCGATGCGCTGCAGCAGCAGATGCCGAAGTTTTGCGCGCTGCTGGTCAAGGAAGCGTTCAAGACCTGGGGCGATGCGGTCTCCGAAGTGCGCGAAGCAGTGGACTTTTTGCGCTACTACGCCAATGAAGCCGAGCGCATCATGCAGCCCGTGGCGCTGCCCGGCCCGACGGGCGAAACCAACGAGTTGCGGCTGGTGGCGCGGGGCGTCTGGGTTTGCATCAGTCCGTGGAATTTCCCGCTGGCGATTTTCACCGGCCAGATTGCCGCTGCGCTCGCCACCGGCAATGCCGTGCTGGCCAAGCCCGCCGAGCAGACTCCGGGCGTGGCGTGGGAAGCGGTCAAGCTGCTGCATGCGGCTGGTGTGCCCGAAGGCGCGCTGCAGTTGCTGCATGGCGCTGGCGACACCGTCGGTGCGGCGCTGGTGGCTGCGCCGGGCGTGGCGGGCGTCGTGTTCACCGGCTCGACGCAGGTGGCAAGAATCATCAACCGTGCGCTTGCTGCCAAGGACGGCGCCATCGTTCCCCTGATTGCCGAGACTGGCGGCATCAACGCCATGCTGGTTGACAGCACTGCGCTGCCCGAGCAGGTCGTCGATGCGGTGCTGCAAAGCGCGTTCCGCTCGGCCGGCCAGCGCTGCTCGGCGCTGCGCCTGCTGTGCGTGCATGAAGGCATTGCCGACGCCGTGATAGCGATGATCCAGGGCGCGGCGATG
>JAYWDL010000540.1:0-8285 GCA_043779865.1 Polaromonas sp. | reverse complement strand
GCTCGCCTGGACGGCGGCTCAGAAATTGACCCGTTGCGCAACGGCTTTGGCAACCTCGCAGGCAACAGCCCAGCTTTGCGAGCCGCCATCAATAGGGCTCAACAACTCAGCGGCCGGCGCGTCTCTGTTCTTATCCACGGCGAGACCGGGGTTGGCAAGGAGCTGTTTGCGCGCGCCATACACGGTGACGAAGCACGCAGTGGCCCCTTCGTCACGTTTAACTGCGGCGCAACGACCAAAGAGCTGATCGGCAGCGAGCTCTTCGGTCATGTGCGCGGCGCTTACACCGGGGCCACTAACGAAGGCCGCGCTGGCCGTTTCGAGCTGGCACACGGTGGCACGCTGTGCCTGGACGAGATCGGCGAGCTGCCGCTGGAGCTGCAACCGGTGCTGTTGCGTGCTTTGGAGGAGGGTGTCGTCTGCCGCCTCGGCGAAGCCAAGCCGCGCCGGGTCGACGTGCGCCTGCTCGCGATGACCAACCGCGATCTGCTCAAGGACGTCGAGGCCGGGCGCTTCCGTCGCGATCTCTATCACCGTATCGGCGTCACGAGCGTGCGCGTGCCGCCGCTGCGCGAGCGCGAGTTGGACATCGAATTATTGGCCCAGCATTTCAACCGCTGCCTGGCCGAGCGCCACGGTATCCCCAGCCGCAGCTTCGGCGCCGACGTGATAGCGTTGTTGCGCGCCTACCCTTGGCCCGGCAACGTGCGCGAGCTGCGCAATGTGATCGAAAGCCTGCTTCTTACCTCAAACGAGGACGTTGTGCGCTGCGACGAGCTGCCCGAGGAACTGCTCTCGGCGGTTGGCTGCGACGCTGGGGCGGCTGTCGCGGCACCCGCGACGAGCCTCGAAGAGACCGAGCGGCTTGCCATCGTCTGCGCGGTGAAGAACATGCACGGCAACCTGACGCAGGCCGCCCGCGCGCTTGGCGTTTCGCGCAGTACGTTGTACCGTAAGGTCGATCGCTACCACCTGGAAAGCATCGTGCGTCTGGGCGACGAGGTGGACGAGGCGGGCGACCAGATGCGTTGAGGCGGGCGCCCCAGGGCGGGCGTTCACACGGTATTGAAGCGGCTCTGTTTGTTGAACAACATTCCCCGATTTTGGGGGAGTTCAGGCGGGTGGGTGGCTGCTGGGTATGGGTGCAGAGTGTAAATCCGTTGAAACTGGCTCCCAGTCTAGCTTGCAGCCGGTTTACGTAGCGCTAAGGGAGTTAGAAATTACAAAAGTACCATTTTAGGACGAATTTTGATATCCCACCAGTGCAAATCAGCGGAGCGTTGCAGTCGGTGTTCAAGGACTGTTTTTCCGCTGCGCCAGCCAATTTAGCCTGCATACGGCGCATCGCGCTGACCCAGTTCAAGCAGGAAACAAGTAAAAAGCTGGGGAGCCAAGGTAAACGCCGCCGCGCTGGCTGGGACCAGGTCTACATGGAGATCGTGCTCAAGATGGGATCGATTTAGATGCGATTGCCCTGAATACAAGTGCGGACAGCTATCAAATAAATAGCATTAAGTTCGCCGGCTTGCTAATGGCTCCGCGTGTTCAGGCTGCCTCGTCCCCGCGCCGGAAACCGGACGAGGCCTGCATCAGGCTCAGGGTATACGGGTCGGTGACGCGGCGGGCGGCCAGGTCTGCCGACGCCAGCAGTTCCACCGTCCGGCCGCGCTGCATCACCATGAGCCGCTCGCACAGATGGGTGACGACGGCCAGGTCGTGGCTGACCATGATGAAGGTCAGGTTGCGGCGGCGGCGCAGATTTTCCAGCAGGTTGAGTACTTCGGCCTGCACCGACGCATCAAGCGCTGACGTGGGTTCATCAAGCAGCAGAATTTGCGGCTCCAGAATCAGCGCGCGCGCAATTGCAATGCGCTGGCGCTGCCCGCCTGACAGCTGGTGCGGATAGCGAAACCTGAAACCGGTGCCCAGGCCCACTTCATCAAGCGCGCGTTCAATCCGGGATTCCGCGTCGCCGATCCCGTGGATGGCCAGCGGCTCGGCCAGCAGCCGGTCCGCCGTTTGCCGTGGATGCAGTGAACCGTAAGGGTCCTGAAACACCATCTGCACCCGGCGGCGAAACGCCTTGCTGCCGGGCGCAGGCTGGTTACCCGGCGCATTGTTTTCGCCAACGAGCTTGATCGTGCCCGACTCCCTGGGCGCGAGGCCGCAGATGGCGCGCAATACCGTCGATTTGCCGGAGCCGGACTCGCCGACGATGCCGAAACTCTCGCCCGGCATAACTCGAAAGGAAGTATCGGCCACGGCGACAAAACCGTCGAAACTGACGCGCAGCCGGCTGACGTCCAGGCCCAAAGCTTGGTGTGCTGTCATAAGGCCCACTCCGGCTGGCGGTCCAGCGTGGCCAGCGGATGCGTGGACACGCCCAATTGTGGCAAACAGGCCATCAGGCCGCGTGTGTAGGGATGCCGGGCATGGGCGAGGCCACCGGCCTCCAGCTCTTCCACCACGCGGCCGGCATACATCACCAGGATGCGGTCGCAAAACGACGATACCAGCCGCAAGTCATGCGACACCAGGATCAGCCCCATGCCGCGCTCGGTCACCAGCGCGTCCAGGATGGACAGCACCTGCAGCTGCACCGTGACATCGAGCGCCGACGTTGGTTCGTCGGCGATCAAAATGTCGGGCTCGGCAATCAGCATCATGGCAATCATGGCGCGCTGGCCCATGCCGCCCGAGACCTCGTGCGGATACAGCTTGAAGACCCGCTCAGGGTTGTCGATGCGCACCGATTCCAGCGCCGCCAGCGCCCGCTTTCTGGCTTCACGGCTGGAGACGCGGGTGTGGGCACACAGCGTTTCCACAATCTGCGCGCCTATCGTCATCACCGGATTGAGCGAAAACTTCGGGTCCTGCAGCACCATCGCAATGCGCCCGCCGCGCAGCGCGCGCCGTTGCCGCGGCGTGCAATGCAGCAGATCGACGCCGCTGAATTCCAGCCGTTTGGCGCTGATGCGTCCTTCGGGCGCGGTCAGGCCCAAAATGGCGCGGCCGGTCTGGGATTTGCCCGAACCCGATTCGCCCACGATGCCGAGACGCTCGCGGCCCAGGGTGAACGACACGCCGCGCACCGCCTCCGTCATGCCGCCATCGCGGCCCGGAAAAGCCACGCGCAGGTCCTCGACGACCAGCAGAGGCGGCGCTGTGGTGCTCATTTGACGGCCTTGGGGTCCAGCGCGTCGCGCAAGCCGTCGCCCAGCAGGTTGAAGGCCAGGCTGACGATGAAAATAGCCGCGCCCGGAGCTGCGGCCACCCACCACTGGTCGAGCACATAAAGCCGCCCATTGGCAATCATGGCGCCCCATTCGGGCATGGGCGGCTGCGCGCCCAAGCCGAGAAAGCCCAGGCCGGCGGCCGTCAGGATAATGCCCGCCATGTCCAGCGTGACCCGCACGATGACCGACGAGACGCACAGCGGCATGATGTGCCGCAGCACGATGCGCCACGGCGAAGCGCCCAGCAGCTGCACCGCCGCGATGTAGTCGGTCTGCCGTATCGTCAGCGTTTCGGCGCGCGCCAGGCGGGCATAAGGCGGCCAGGAGGTGATGGCAATCGCAATCACCGCGTTCTCGATGCCGGGGCCAAGCGCGGCGACAAAAGCCAGCGCCAGGATCAGGCGCGGGAAGGCCAGAAAAATATCGGTAATGCGCATCAGCGTGGCATCGACCAGCCCGCCGGCATAACCAGCCACCGTGCCGACCACCAGCCCGATCGGCGCGGCCAGCACAGCCACCAGTACCACCACGAACAGCGTGATGCGCGAACCCTGGATCAGCCGGGACAAAATGTCGCGGCCCTGGTCGTCGGTGCCCATCCAATGCAGCCAGGATGGAGGAAGCAGCCGCGTGGTGCGCAGGTCGCCGATGTAGGCCGAGTAGGGCGCCAGCAAGTCGGCAAAAATCGCCACCACAATGAGCGCCGCCACGATCAGCAAGCCCGCCATGGCCAGGCGGTTGCGCGAAAAGGTGTGGCAGGCGCCGTAGGCCCGGCCCAGCGCGGCCTGGCAGCGCGACAGCGGCCGGTCCGACATCAGCCACGAAATGAGGCCCCCACGTTCGCCCACTGCGTGTGGCTCTCTGCCCCCCGAGGGGGCTGCGCTTGCTAGGGGCGGCCCGTCGCTGCGCGCGGGCAGGCCTTTGTTTTCGCTGGCGGCAGGTGCTGTCGTATCGGTCATCGAACGCGTGTCCTCGGGTCCAGCAGGTTGTACAGCAGGTCGGACAGCAGGTTCAGGCCGATGAAGATCGAGCCCACCACAATCGTGCCGCCCAGCACCGCGTTCATGTCGGCGTTTTGCAGCGAATTGGTGATGTACAGCCCCAGGCCCGGCCAGGCGAAAACGGTTTCGGTCAGCACCGAGCCTTCGAGCAGCCCGGCATACGACAGCGAGATGACGGTGACCAGCGGCACCATGGCATTGCGCAGCGCGTGGCGCCAGATAATGCGGGCCTCAGACAAGCCCTTGGCCCGGGCGGCCACCACGTATTCCTGCGCCAGTTCATTGAGCATGAAGGAGCGCGTCATGCGGCTGATGTAGGCGAGCGAAAAATAGCCTAGTAGCGAAGCCGGCAAGATCAGGTGCGACAGCGCATTGCCAAAGGCTTCCCATTCGCCGGCCATCGCGGTATCGACCAATAGCAGCCCGGTGACCGGCACCAGCGTGAACTCGTAGCTCACATCAATGCGCCCCGGCCCGGCCACCCAGCCCAGCCGCGCATAAAACACCAGCAGCGCCATCAACCCCAGCCAGAAGATCGGCACCGAATAACCAACGAGCCCGATGATGCGAACCACCTGGTCCACCAGTTTGCCGCGCCGAACAGCCGCCCACACGCCCAGCGGCACGCCGAGGCCGGCGCCCAGCAGAATGCCCAGGCTGGCCAGCTCCAGCGTGGCCGGAAAGGCGCGGCGTATGTCCTGCATCACCGGGTTGGAGGTCAGCACCGAGGTGCCGAAATCGCCCCGCAGCACCTTGCGCAGGTAGATGTAGAACTGCTCGTAGAGCGGCTTGTTCAGGCCCATTTCCTCGCGCACCCGGGCCACCACATGCGGCGGCGCGTTGTCGCCGACCATGGCCAGCACCGGGTCGACCGGAATCACCCGCCCGATGAAAAACGTGACCGCGAGCAGGCCGAGGTAGGTGAGCAGTATCACTACCAGGAAACGTCCGACCGCTTTCAGCCGCCGGACCCGGCGTGAGCCTGCCGGACGCGCATTGACAGCTGTTGCAGGCGCAAGGCCTGCGGCCAATGGATCAGGAACTACCAAAGCCCGCTCTTGCCCCGGGCTCACCGCTTGGACACCCGGAACATGTAGTTGGTGTCAAACGTGGGGCCCAGCTTCAGGCCGTCCACATTGCTGCGGTAGGCGGCCACTTCGGTCTGCTGGTACAGCATGATGAAAGGACTGGTTTTGCGGAACTCGGCCTGCATCTCCTCATACATCGCCTGGCGCTTGGCCGTATCGCGCTCCAGCACGGCGGCATCCGATTTCTTCGTCAGCTTAGGGATAGCCCAGGCGTTGCGCCAGGACAGCGGCTTGGCCTTGGCGTCGTCCGCATTGTCGGGATTGCGGGTGAAGGTGTCGGCATTGGAATGCGGATCCCAGTAGTCGGAACCCCACTGGCCGATGTACATGTCGTGCGTGCGTGCCCGGTATTTGGTCAGCACCTGCTTGCCGTCGCCGGGAATGATCTCGATGTCGATGCCGGCGCGCTTGGCCGTTTGCTGAAACGCCTCGACAATGCCCTGCACCGGCTGGATGGTGCGCATGTCAATCGTCACCTTGAAACCGTTGGGAACGCCCGCCTTGGCGAGCAGGGCTTTCGCCTTGTCAACGTCCAGCTTGTAGGGGTTCTCCTTGCTGGCGCCCAGCAGGCCGATGGGCAGAAAGTTCTGGTGAACCACGCCGATGTTCTTGATCAGCGTGTCGCCGATGGCCGAATAATCGATCAGCCATTTCATGGCCTCGCGCACCTCGGGCTTGGCCAGCGTCGGGTTTTTCTGGTTCAGGCTGATGTAGTACACCGTGCCTTTGGGCGCCGAGGTGATTTTGACGTCCTTGTTGGCCGAAAGCGCGGCAATGTCCTGCGGGCTCAGGTTGCGGGCAATGTCGATATCGCCTTTTTCCAGCAGCAGGCGCTGCGTCGCCGCCTCCTTCACGTGGCGGTAAATCACGCGGGCCAGCCTGGGCTTGTCTCCGTAGTAATTGTCATTGCGCTCCAGCGCCACGATTTCGTTGGCGCGCCACTCGCGCAGTTTCATCGGGCCGGAGCCGGCGTAGTTGGTTTTCAGCCAGCGGTAGCCCCAGTCGCCGTTCTGTTCTTTGGACATCAACAGCTTCTTGTCAACAATGGCCGCAATGTTGGCGGTCAGGCAATTGAGAACAAAGGTGGGTGCGAAGGCCTTGTCGGTTTCAATCGTCAGCGTCAGCGGACCGGTGGCTTTGATTTTTTCCTTCACGTTGTCTTTGGAAAAACCGAACTGCGTAAGGATGAAAGCCGGGGATTTGTCCAGACTCACCGCGCGGTGCAGCGAGTAAGCCACTTCCTCGGCCGTAAGCGGATTGCCCGAGGCAAACTTCAGCCCGTTTTTCAGCTCGAACGTGTAGGTTTTTCCATCGGGCGACACCGTCCAGGACTTGGCCACATCGCCAATCAGCCTGGAGGGATCGTTCACGTCAAGCCGCACCAGCCGGTCGTAGGTGTTGCCCATAATTTCGCCTGCCGACAGCTCAAACGCTTCAGCCGGGTCCATCGTGATGATGTCGTCAAAACCGAACGCGATCACCAGCGTGTCTTTGGGCGTGGCTGCCAGTGCGCCCGTACCCTGGCAAAGGAGTAGGGTTGCCGTGGCAGTGGCGCAAAGCACGCGGCGGGAGATGGGAATTGACGAGTATTTCAAGATGAATACCTTATTCTTGTGAAAGTTGTCCGGGTCGCTACAGGGCGAGCTGTCTGCATGGGCTGAAGGTGTGCAGGAATCATGCCCGCATCCAGCCTTCCATGCACGGATTTTTGCGGCCACGGCAAAAGTTGACTTTGACGCGGACGGGTTAGCGGGCAATACCCGGTGACCTGCTGATGTTACGTCGGCAGGATTCTCCGGACTAAAACGGAGATCAGTCAAATCGATGGCGCATGGGCAAAAGTGGAGCGGCGCCTACACTTGCGTTTTCACCTTCAAAGTCCGGCAAATTTCATGAGCGATTCGACGCCTCCCCGGGCACCGCTGGAGCCAGCTCGCGTG
Source organism: Polaromonas sp. (assembly GCA_043779865.1). Lineage (GTDB taxonomy): Bacteria > Pseudomonadota > Gammaproteobacteria > Burkholderiales > Burkholderiaceae_C > Polaromonas. The sequence goes on along the minus strand of JAYWDL010000540.1, from coordinate 1,020 downwards.
GTGCGCGCCGGGCGAGCGACCGGCTGGATGCGCTGGCTGCCGGGGTTGCAGGTGTTGCGCGACTACGAGATCGCCTGGCTGCGCCACGATCTGGTGGCCGGCTTTGTCTTGACGGCAGTGCTGGTGCCGGTCGGCATTGCGTACGCAGTCGCGTCCGGCCTGCCGGCCATTTCCGGTCTGTACGCGACCATCTTTGGCCTGCTGGCCTACGCGCTGTTCGGACCCAGCCGGGTGCTCGTGCTCGGCCCGGATTCTTCGCTCGTCGCCCTCATCCTGGGCGTCGTGCTGCCGCTGTCGGCGGGTGACCCGCAGCGCGCGCTGGCGCTGGCAGGGATGATGGCGCTGGTCGCGGGCGCTTTGTGCGTCGTGGCAGGCTCGGCACGTCTGGGATTTATCACTGAACTGCTCTCCAAGCCCATCCGCTACGGCTACATGAACGGCATCGCGCTGACTGTGCTGGTCAGCCAGTTGCCTGCGCTGTTCGGTTTCTCGATCAAGGGCGACGGCCTGCTGGACAAGAGCCTGGCGATCATTGAGGCGGTAAGCGCCGGCAAGACCAACTGGACAGCGTTGCTGCTCGGCTTGGGGGCGCTCGCCGTGATTCTGTGGCTCAAGCGCAGCAAACGCCTGCCTGGCATCCTGATTGCCGTAGTGGGCGCGACGGTCACGGTCGCCGTCCTGGACCTTGCCACGCGTGCGGGCGTATCAGTCCTCGGCTCACTCCCCCAGGGCCTGCCGGGTCTGGCTTTCCCTTTGATCACTTCGGGGGATATCGTCCCCGTCCTGCTCGGGGGCGCGGCTATTGCGCTGGTGTCCTTTGCTGACACCAGCGTGCTGTCGCGCGCGTATGCCGCACGCACAGGCTCCTTCGTCGATCCCAATCAGGAGATGGTGGGGCTGGGGGTGGCGAACCTGGCAGCCGGCATTTTTCAGGGCTTTCCAATCAGCGCGAGCACTTCACGCACACCGGTCGCCGAGACGGCAGGCGCCAAGACCCAGCTGGCAGGAGTCGTGGGGGCA
>JAYWDL010000539.1:0-2865 GCA_043779865.1 Polaromonas sp. | reverse complement strand
CTCAGCGACGACTTGCATTGGTACGCCGCCGTGCTGATTGACCGGCTGATGTTCATCTGGTTTTTGCAAGAAAAGCAGTTTCTGGATGGAAAAAAACGGTATCTGCAAGACCGCTTGGGCACGCATTTGCTTGGCACGCCAGAGCGCAGTTTCTACCAAGCGTTCTTGTGCCCGCTGTTCTTTCGAGGGTTTGCCGAAGAGCGCACCGACGCCAACCGCGCGCAGATCAACGCCGATTTTGGTCAAGTGCCTTATCTGAACGGCGGCCTGTTTTCGCAGCATGAATTGGAGGCGCGCTACGGCGACGCGCTGGATGTGGCCGACGCGGCACTGGAGAAGCTGTTCGGATTTTTCGATGTTTGGGAATGGCACCTGGATGACCGGCCGCTGAAAAACGACCGCGAGATCAACCCGGACGTGCTGGGCTATATCTTCGAGAAGTTCGTCAACCAGAAGCAGATGGGGGCGTATTACACCAAAGAAGACATCACCGAGTACATCGGCAAGAACACCATCATCCCGGCGTTGCTGCAAAAGGTGCGCGGCAACTACCCCGGCGCGTTTGATGCGCTGGCCTGGCCATTGTTGCAGGCAGAGCCTGACCGCTACATCTACCCCGCCATGCTCAAAGGCGCGGATACGGATTACCCTGCTGAGATCGAAGCCGGGCGGGATACCGAAGCGCCCGACCTGCTGGTGCGGCGCAAAGACTGGAATGGCAAGACGCCAGACGTTTGGGCACTGCCCACTGAGATTTGGCGCGAGACCATCGCACGGCATGACCGCACGCGCGATTTGCGCGTCAAACTGGCCGCCGGCGATTTACGCGAGATCGGCGACCTGATCACCTGGAATCTCGACATCCGTCGCTTTGCGCAAGACGTGATCGAACGCTGCACCGATGCCTCACTGCTGCGTGAGTTCTGGGCTGTACTGGCCGGCCGCGTGCCGCGCAAGGCCGGCGAGAGGTTCCGCCCTGCGCTGAGCGTGTTGGACCCGACCTGCGGTTCGGGCGCGTTTTTATTCGCCGCGCTCAACATTCTCAAGCCGCTGTATGACGCCAGTCTGGGCACCATGGCCGGTCTGCTGCTGGACGCCGACCAAGCCGGCGACCACAAAAGCGCCGAGAAGTGGAAAGACATCGAAGAGACCATCAAACGCTTTGGCGTATTGGGCAGTGATCGCACCCACGATTACGCCGTCATCAAGCACATCGTGGTTCATAACCTGTACGGCGTGGACATCGAGGAGCAGGCCACTGAGATTGCCAAGCTGCGCCTGTTTTTGAAACTGGTGTCTTTGCTGGAACCTGGTGACTCCATCGAGCCGCTTCCCGATATCGACTTCAACATCCGGCATGGCAATACTCTCGTAGGTTATGCCACGGCTGACGAAACTGAAGCGGCGGTGAAAGGCGCGACGCAGGGCAACTTATTCAGTGATGCGTGGGAGGACATTCGAGTTCGGCTAATTTCGGTGCAAGAGGCATATCACAACTTCCAAATTCAACAGGTTCAACGTGGCGGCCGCATTACTGCCGAAGATAAAAGTGCGCTGGCCATGCAGCTTGCCGAATTGGAGGAAATCCTCAATTTCCATTTGTGTCGCGCCTATGGAAAGGATCCGACAAAAGCCAAGCAGTACGACGCATGGAAAGCTAGCCAGAAGCCGTTTCACTGGTATGTTGATTTTTATCCGCTAATGGCGGCAGGTGGGTTTGACGCGATCATAGGAAATCCTCCATATGTTGTTTTTCCAAGTAAAGACGTTCTCTATGTCTGGCCTGATTCCTACTACAAGTGCCAAGACACCAAGAACCTCTATGCACTTGTAGCTGAGAGATCGATCTCGTTGTCTCAGCGAGGGGTTGTGGGGTTGATCGTGCAGCTCACTTCGCTGAGTTCCGAGCGCATGCTTGCGCTCCAAAATATCTGGCTCACCGGCAGTAATTCTTTCATTGTGCCGTTCCCCCGGCGACCCGAGTCGGTTTTTGAAGGCGTCGAAATGCCGACCGCAATTTGGCTACGCCTACCCCTTCATAGTACAACGGGCCGGGCCGGTTTATCGACCTCCGCTGTGCGCCGTTTTTATACGGTCGAAAGGCCTTTTGCGATTGATACCACTCGTCTTTGGCCAAAAGAAAATGCAAGGCTTAACTTTAGAATTCCGAAGCTTAGCGACAGTATAGGCGAGTTGGTTTTGGCAAAGCTACATGCGAGCGCGACAGTTGAAATGTTGATTGCGCGGCACAGCAATCATCCCGTCTTTTATCAGGAAGCCTGCCGTTATTGGGCAAAATCGAGTTGCTTTGCACCTCGATTTATTCGAAATGGGGAAGCCGTTGATCAACCTCACGGCCGCACACTAACTCTTAACAGCATTCAAGCCGCGAGCTTTGTGAACTGCGTGCTCAACTCCAGCCTCTTCTATTGGTATTACTCAACACTGGCGGACTGCGAACATATAAATGACGGGCTTGTGCGCAGGTTTCCGCTGCCAGTGAACTGGGGCGCTACCGATTGGGCAGTATTGTCCACAGCGGTTGATGACGCGCTCAGGCAATCTGCCGTGCCAAAGATGATCAACACGAAGCAGGGCCACATTATCGAATATGACGAAATTAATGGAAAGCAGGCATCTACGGTCATTGCGAAGGCTGATGCAGCACTGGCAAAGGCGTTCGGCCTCACCGGGAATGAGGCGGACTACGTCCAGAACTACGACACAAAGTATCGAATGATGCTCGGCGTCGTCGGCAGCGACACGGATGCTTGACCTCCCCACCCCACAAGCCGCCACTCGCCTCGCGGCGCTGCTGCAATCGCCGGAATCAAAATCGCTCGACTTCAAGCGGCTGGGCAGCGG
>JAYWDL010000538.1:0-2874 GCA_043779865.1 Polaromonas sp. | reverse complement strand
GCTGCACGGTCTCGGGCTCGATCGGCCGCTGGGCAATCTCGTACATCGCCTGCAATGCTTCAAGCGCCTGCTGGGCCCGGATCCTGGTGCCGTCAATCTTGAACTGCTCAAAGCGGTGCGCAATCGTGACCTGTAGCGCCGCCTCAATGGTGCGGATGTGAGAGTCCATGGGCCCGCACAAATTTGCCATGCGGGTGTTGTTGGGCGGCGTGAAGGTGTAACGAAGAATCAAGGCGTGGTTGTTCCTGAAAAAATGGCAGAAAACGGGAAAGCCACCGATTGTCCGCCTAATTTCGCGCGTCTACCTGACTGCTAAGATTCACCAATGATAGGAAGACTCACTGGCCAGCTGGCCGAAAAAAATCCACCCGAAATCCTGCTGGACTGTCACGGCGTCGGCTATGAGGTGCTGGTGCCGATGAGCACTTTTTACAACCTGCCGGGGCTGGGCGAAAAAGTCAGCCTGTTTACCCATTTTGTGGTCCGCGAAGACGCGCAGCTTCTGTATGGCTTTGGCAGCACCGCCGAGCGCGCCGCATTCCGTCTGCTCATCAAGATCACCGGCGTCGGCCCGCGCACCGCGCTTAGCGTGCTCAGCGGCATGAGTGTTGACGACCTGTCGCAGGCCGTGACCCTCCAGGAAGCCGGCCGCATCATCAAGGTGCCCGGCATTGGCAAGAAAACCGCCGAACGCCTGCTGCTCGAACTCAAGGGCAAGCTCGGCGCCGACGTCGGTGTCCACATCAGCCTGGCCAACGACGCACAGTCCGACATCCTGCAGGCGCTGGTGGCTCTGGGCTATAGCGACAAGGACGCGGCGCTGGCGCTGAAAGCCCTGCCGCAGGATGTGGGCGTGAGCGATGGCATCAAGCTGGCGCTTAAGGCGCTGGGAAAATAATCATGGATTGGTTAAACTAACTGAACTTAGTCTACAGGCCGCACCATGCAAATCGTCAATATCCACGAAGCCAAAACGCATTTGTCGCGCCTCATCGAGCGGGCCTCGAAGGGCGAATCCTTCATCATCGCCAAGGCGGGCAAGCCGATGGTGCGGGTCGTGCCGATTGAGCCTGAGCCGCCGCATAAGCCGCAGCGCCTGGGGTTTATGAGAGGCAAGGGAAAAATCCCCGACGACTTTGACACGATGTATGCCAAGGAAATCGAGGACATGTTTAATGGCGATGGCACGCTGTGAGCCAGCGCCTTTTGCTGGACACCCATTTGCTTTTGTGGGCAGCGTTGTTTCCCGAGCGCCTACCCGAAAAAGCTGGCCAACTGATGGGTGACGTGGCCAACACGCTTTATTTCAGCACCGTCAGCATTTGGGAAATCAGCATCAAGCTGAGCAGGCCGCGCGAGGATCTGTCCATCGACGTTCGGGAGTGGCGAGCCGGGATGCTGGGAAACGGATACCAGGAATTGATGATCAATTCCTTGCATGCCATGAGCGTTCGCGATCTTCCCGACCTTCACAAAGACCCTTTCGACCGTTTATTGCTGGCGCAAGCGATGCGCGAGGATTTAACACTGGTCACGGCTGATGCCATGCTGGCAAGCTACCCTGGCCCAATTTTGAAGGTCTGAGCCGTGACCATCCAGACCGACGACTTCGACATGTCCGACCTGCCGCCAGCCAAGCGCATGCTGTCGGCGGCGCCCGCGTCGCCGCGTGAAGAGGCGATTGAACGTGCCCTGCGCCCCAAGCTGTTTGACGACTACGTGGGCCAGACCAAGGCCCGCGAACAGCTTGAAATTTTCATCGGCGCGGCGAAGATGCGCAGCGAAGCGCTCGACCATGTGCTGCTGTTCGGCCCGCCCGGCCTGGGCAAGACCACGCTGTCGCACATCATTGCGCACGAGCTGGGCGTCAACATGCGCTCGACCTCGGGGCCGGTGCTGGAAAAACCGAAAGACCTGGCGGCGCTCCTGACCAACCTGGAAAAAAACGACGTCCTGTTTATCGACGAAATCCACCGCCTGAGCCCGGTGGTCGAGGAAATCCTCTACCCCGCGCTGGAGGATTACCAGATCGACATCATGATCGGCGAAGGTCCGGCGGCGCGCAGCATCAAGCTTGATTTGCAGCCCTTCACGCTGGTGGGCGCCACCACCCGCGCCGGCATGCTGACCAATCCGTTGCGCGACCGTTTTGGCATCGTCGCCCGGCTGGAGTTTTACACGCCCGAGGAACTGGCGCGCATCGTCAAGCGCAGCGCCGGTCTGCTCAATGCGCCTATGGACGAGGAAGGCGGCTTCGAGATTGCGCGCCGCTCGCGCGGAACGCCGCGCATTGCCAACCGGCTGCTGCGCCGGGTGCGCGACTATGCCGACGTCAAGGGCAACGGCCAGATCACGCTGGACATTGCCAACCGGGCGCTGGCGATGCTGGACGTCGATCCGCAGGGGTTTGATTTGATGGACCGCAAGTTCCTCGAAGCGGTGATCCTGCGCTTCGACGGCGGCCCGGTCGGGCTGGATAACATTGCCGCCAGCATCGGCGAGGAGTCCGGCACGATTGAAGACGTGATCGAGCCCTACCTGATCCAGCAGGGCTTTTTGCAGCGCACGCCGCGCGGGCGCATTGCCACGCTGGCGGCGTACCGGCACCTGGGCGTGGCGCCGCCGCGCGGCAATGCCGAAAATCTGTTTGAAGAGTGACACGGCCAGATTGAGCATAAAAATCGGCCTTTTGCGCACTACTGACGGGCAGGGTCAGCTATCGAAAAAATAGCAATTAGTTTGCTGAAGTCATTTCACGCCTTGTTACGATGACAAGCAGGAAGGCCAGCAATACATGACTAAGAAGACCGGGAATGACTTGTTTATCGTTGACAACAGCGATGACGATTGGAAAGTCCTCAACTATTTGTCCGA
>JAYWDL010000537.1:0-2900 GCA_043779865.1 Polaromonas sp. | reverse complement strand
CCGCATCACGCTTGAAGTCAACGCCTCGGCCGACATGACCTGGGTGGTCATCAGCGACCCGATTCCTGGCGGCACGACGATTCTGGGCGGCGGCCTGGGCCGCGACTCCCAGATCGCCACCGCTGGCGAGAAAAAAACCGGCGCTGGCTGGCCAGCATTCGAAGAGCGCAGCTTCGAGGCTTTTCGCAGCTATTACGAGTACCTTCCCAAGGGCGTCGTGAAGATGGAGTACACCGTTCGGCTTAATAACGTCGGCGATTTTTCCTTGCCGCCTAGCCGCGTCGAGGCGATGTATGCACCTGAGATGTTTGGTGAGGCGCCGAATGCGCGGGTGAAGGTGGAGGCTGTGAAGTGACGGCGGATCAATATGAATTTTGAGAGAAATTTATGACCAATGCAACACTTACTTCCAATGGGCGAACAACGCTTCCCAAAGAGATTCGGGACAAGCTGGGTCTAAAAGCCAAAGACCAGCTCAACTTCACCTTGATGCCGGACAGATCCGTAGTCATTCGTGTGGTGAAACAGCCACCAGCAAAGCATTCCAGTTAAATTGAGTCAGTTGTTCAACTGACATCCGGCGATAAAAAATGCGCTATATAGTCCTTATTGCTACGCTATTAATAGCGTCTTGTGCAAGCTCCGCTTGCGCAAGCAGCACATTTGACCAAGTAAAACGCGACTTTAGGCCGTCCGACACGCTGATCCTCGACCGCGACGGCGAATTCCTGCAGCGCGTGCGCCTGGATGCCAGCGTACGGCGCGGCCAATGGGTGGCGCTGGCGGACATCTCGCCGGCGCTGCGAACGGCGCTGGTGCTCAGCGAAGACAAGCGCTTTTACGAGCACAGCGGGGTGGACTGGCGCGCCGTGTCCGCCGCCGCGTGGGGCAATCTCTGGAACACAAAAACACGCGGCGCATCGACGCTCAGCATGCAGCTGGCCGGCCTGCTCGATGAAGACTGGCGGGCGCCCTCGGGCGGGCGCAGCATCACCCAGAAAATCGGCCAGACCATCTCAACCCAGTTGCTGGAACAGCGCTGGCGCAAGGACCAGATTCTGGAGGCTTACCTCAACCTGGTGCCATTTCGCGGCGAGGTCGTGGGCATTGATGCGTTGAGCCGCACGCTGTTTGGCAAGGCGGCGCACGGGCTGGATGAGCGCGAAGCAGCCGTTGCGGCAGCGCTGGTACGCTCGCCCAATGCAAAGGCTGCCCAAGTTGCGCAGCGAGCTTGTGGCGTGCTAAAACTCATGCAAGCGCCCGCCAAAACTGACTGCGAAGGCCTGGACTTGTTCGCTACCGCCGCGCTGCAGCGCAAAGCCTTTGATGCCAGCGAAGGTATCGCGCCGCATCTGGCGCGACGGCTTTTGGCGCGGGGGCAGCCCTTACCCCTGCCCTCCCCCAAAGGGGAAGAGAGCAAGACCCCTGAACTACTGCCTCCTTTACTGGCGGAAAGCTGGGGTGGGGGCTCCGCGACGCCTGGCAACAGCATCCTGCACTCCACCCTGCGCGCGCCGCTGCAGCGCTTTGCTGTGCAGACGCTGATCCAGCAGCTGCGTGAACTGCGTGGCCGGCATGTCGAAGACGGCGCCATCGTCGTGCTCGACAACGCCAGCGGCGAGGTGCTGGCCTGGGTCGGCTCCTCCGGCGACCTCAGTGGCGCCGCCGAAGTGGATGGCGTGCTGGCGCTGCGCCAGCCGGGCTCCACGCTCAAGCCATTTCTTTATGCGCAGGCGATTGCCGAGCGGCGCATCACCGCCGCGTCGCTGCTGGACGATTCCTCCTCCCAGATTCTCACCGTCGGCGGCCTTTACATTCCGCAAAACTACGACCACCAGTTCAAGGGCCTGGTGTCAACCCGCACCGCGCTGGGCGCGTCGCTCAATGTGCCGGCCGTGCGCACGCTGGTGATGGTCTCGCCCGATGCGTTTCACAAGCAGCTCCGCGCGGTCGGTTTGCCACTCAAGGAATCGGGCAATTATTACGGCTACAGCCTGGCGCTGGGCAGTGCCGAAGTCTCGTTGCTGGCGTTGACCAATGCGTATCGCACGCTGGGTAACGGTGGGCAATTCAGCGAGGTGAAATTCGGGCAGCCCCTAGCCCAGCCCTCCCCCAGCGGGGGAGGGAGCCAGGCCGGGGATTCAAACGCCTCACGTCCGGGGAAAGGAGCACAAGCTGCCGCTTCCAACTCCCTCCCCCGTTGGAGAAGGGCTGGGTTGGAGGCGGCTGCCCGGTCCGTGCCGGCCATCGACCCGCGCGCCGCCTTCATCATCACCGACATCATCGCCGACCCGCTGGCGCGCGCCCGCACCTTTGGCACCGACAGCATCCTGGCCACGCGTTTCTGGACCGCCGTAAAAACCGGTACCAGCAAGGACATGCGCGACAACTGGGCCATCGGCTTCTCGCAGCGCTACACGGTGGGCGTGTGGGTAGGCAATGCCAGCGGCGCACCGATGTGGGATGTGAGCGGCACCAGCGGCGCAGCGCCTGTCTGGGCTGCGCTGATGAACTACCTGCACAAAACCGAACCCAGCCGCGCACCAACGCCGCCTGCCGGGTTGGTGCAAAGCCGCACCGAGTTTGGCAACCAGCTCGAAGCGGCACGCAGCGAATGGTTCATCCAGGGCACCGAGCAAAACCTGTTTGCTATGACTTCAGGAGCTGCTAGCGCCCGTACCATAAGCGCTAGAGGCATAAAACGCTCCAGAAACGCTGCTGACGATGCTCCGCCGCGCATCACCTCGCCCGCTTCCGGCACCATCATCGCACTGGACCCGGACATTCCACCCGCGCGCCAACGGGTGAGTTTCAGCGCAGAAGGCTCCAACCTGCGCTGGTTGATGGACGGCAAGACGTTTGCCAAAGGCACATCAGCGCAGTGGCTGCCCTGGCCCGGC
>JAYWDL010000536.1:0-2910 GCA_043779865.1 Polaromonas sp. | reverse complement strand
CCTTGATCGCTGCGACCGTGGTGCAAAACAACGAAGTGTTAGCAACCTTTGACCGCGATTTTTTCCCACTGCTGCCAGCGCATCAACTCCAGTTGTTGGTGAATTGAGGATTTTTTCGGTAAATCCGGCCAGCTTCTATGCATGAGCAATCTGCGTCAGTTATGAATTCCCGCCCTTCAGCCTATATTTTTAGATCAAATAGGCCTTTAGCTCAAGCGATATGAGCGCAGACAGCTACTGATTTAATAGCGCCTGTGGCCTGAAAAGAATTTGGGCGATTGATTTTTTGAAACAACTTGTTGAGGAATAAATTTATCTCTGACCCCGATTTCCCAACCAACCCTCAGCACAACAGCGAACTTCCTATGGGGAATATTCACGTGTTGCGTTCGTGAAGTAAGTCCGGTAAACACATTGCTTCGTTGGCAACACCCGAGACTTTCACGGCATCATGGCTTTTGCAGTTTTATCAAGTTTGGTGGCTTCCGTTGGCAACTCTCATTCCCTCCATCAGTACCTGCGTTTCGCGCATGACCTCCGGCGAGCGCCGGCTTGCCGAACGGCTGGAGCAGAAACTCGATGACGACTATTTGCTCTGGTATGACGTGCCGATTGGGCCAAGGCACCTGCATCCTGACTTTGTCGTCATGCATCCACGGCGCGGGCTGCTGATTCTGGAAGTGAAGGACTGGAGCCCCAAGACCATTCAGCAGGCTGACAAGGAAAGCTGGCATGTCTTCATCGACAGTCAACTCAAAACGGTACCTAATCCTGCCGAGCAAGCCAGGCAGTACGCGCATGCCGTTGTGGATGCTCTCAAGCGCGACCCGCAGCTAATCCACACCGACGGAAAGTACCAGGGCAGCCTGCGTTTTCCCTGGAGCTACGGCGTGGTGTTTCCCAACATGACGCGCAAGCAATTCACCGATGGCCAGCTTGATCTGGTGATCGTGGCCAATCAGGTAATTTGCAGCGACGAGATGTATGACTCGGTAGACGCCGAAGACCTTCAAAGCCGCCTGTGGGGCATGTTCCCGTACATGATGAGCGGCGTCATGTCGCTGCCACAACTTGAGCGTGTCCGATGGATTCTGTTTCCGGAAGTGCGGGTTCAACCGCAGGGCGCTCTTTTCGATGACAGCGACCCCGACGCCGAACTGCCGAGCATCATGCGCGTGATGGACTTGCAACAAGAGCAACTTGCCCGCAGCCTGGGCGACGGCCATCGGGTGATTCACGGTGTGGCGGGTTCAGGCAAAACGATGATCCTCGGCTACCGCGCTGAATACCTCGCCAAGGCCAACACGCCCGCGTCCAAACCTATCCTGATTCTTTGCTACAACGAGCCGCTGGCCGTGAAGCTTGAATCGGTCATGCACGCCAAAGGCTTGGCCGACCAAGTGCACGTCCGCAACTTTCACAAGTGGTGCCGCCAGCAATTGGTGACATACGGCCAGACCATTCCGAAGCAGAGCGCCAAGATGTTTGACGAGATGGTCGACAACGTCATTCATGCTGTGGACCGCAAACACATTCCGTCAGGCCAATACCAGGCCGTACTGATCGACGAAGGTCATGACTTTCAGCCCGAATGGCTCAAGCTCGTCACGCAAATGGTCGACCCGACTACCAATAGCCTGCTTCTGCTGTACGACGACGCACAAAGCATTTACAAAAACAAGCGGTTGAAGTTTTCGCTGAAGAGCGTGGGAATCGACGCCGTCGGCCGAGGCCGATCCGTAATTTTGCGCATCAATTACCGCAATACGAGGCAGATTCTCCAAGTCGCTACGGCCATCGCTGGCAACCTGTTCGCCGACGGCGACGAAAGCGACGACGACCGGCCGCAAGTCAAGCCCATCGGCTGCGGCCGCGACGGCGCCACGCCACTCATCATCCGCTTACCCACCCTGCGCGACGAAGCCAACAAGATCGCTGAGCTGATGGAAAACGCCCACCAGGAAGGCCACGCCTGGAGCGACATGGCAATCCTGTGCCGGGATTGGCACACTATGGATCTTTGTGCGGATGCCCTGCAGCAGCGTAAGCTGCCCTTCAATGTGCGCAAGCACTCAGGCGACTACCGCCCCGGCGCAGACACCATCCAAATCATGACCATGAAAGTCAGCAAGGGCCTGGAGTTCCCCGTGGTGGCGCTTCCCGGCGTGGGGCATATGCCAGCCAAGGGCGAAGACGAGCAGGAAGCCGCGCGGGTGTTTTATGTGGCGGCGACTCGGGCGACGCAAAGGTTGGTGATCGGGGTGGGTGGGGGTGGGGCGTTTGGCGCCAAGCTAAATTAGTCGCCCAACTCGTGAAGGGCTGCGGACTATGCCAGGACATTTTTGAAAGACTGGATCCGGCTTTCGCATTCGGGGTGCCATGACATGGCGCGGCTCAAAGAGGCGATGCTGCTGCTGATAGCGAACGATGCCCCGCTGGGTGCCGAATGGCTGGACCACGCGTTAAAAGGGGACTGGGCCGATCACCGGGAATGCCATATCGGCGGAGACTGTCTATTGATCTACCAGCTTGAGGCTAACTGGATCAACTTTGTTCGCTGCGGAACGCATTCGGAGCTGTTTGGCAGTTGATCGGTGCGCCGGCGGCAGTGCGAGGGCTTTGCGTTTGACGGCGGATCTGATTACCAATTGCTCCTGATTTAATAGCTGCTTGTGCAGGTATTATCTAGGCTGCAGCCCGATTCAATCAATTTTACCCAGTACGCCCCCCGCCTTCCGCAAGTGATTAACACTCCCCCAAACTTGCCCCACGCTGTATCCCGCCTGCGCACCGCGCGCCTGGCGCGCAGCTCCAAACCCTTTCTGGCCCGTGGCGGTCCGCGCGGGGAGCGCTGCGCGGGCTGTCGTCTGGCGCCCAGCCATTGCCTGTGCGCGCTGCGTCCTGCTGTGC
>JAYWDL010000535.1:0-8393 GCA_043779865.1 Polaromonas sp. | reverse complement strand
CGGCGGCTGCAGCCTGCGCCCGGAACTCACGCGGGCAGGGCAGGCAGCCGCCCGGAAAAATATACTGCTGGATGAAGTCGGTCGAGCCGACGTAGCGGTCAAACAGCTCATCGGCAATCACGATGCTCTGGATGCAGGCATGGCCGCCGGGCTTGAGCAGTCGGGCAACGGTCTGGAAATACCCGGGCCAGTATTCGCGGCCAACCGCCTCGACCATTTCAATCGAGCAAATCGCGTCAAACGGCGCATCAAGCGTGGTCTTGCCGATGTCGCGGTAGTCCTGCAGGCGCAGATCAGCTTTGTGGGCCGCACCCAGACGGGCCATGCGCTGATTCGCCCATTCCAGCTGCTCGGTGCTCAGCGTGACGCCTACCAGCGACGCGTCAAACTCGGTGGCCGCCATTTCAGCCAGCGCGCCCCAGCCGCAGCCAATCTCCAGCACGCGGTCGCCCGGCCTGACTTGCGCCATGGTCAAGGCACGGCGCACCTTGGCATGCTGGCCCTCGCTCATCGTGCTTTCGGGCGACTCGAAAATGGCCGAAGAGTAGTTCATCGTTCCGTCCAGCCACAGCGCATAAAAAGCATTGCCCAGGTCGTAATGCGCATGGATGTTTTTCTGGCTGTTGGCCCGGGTGTTGCGGTTAAGCAGATGCTTGATGCGGTAGGCCAGACGCCCCAGCCAGCTGCCGTAAATCACGTCTTCGACTTCCTTGCGGTTGACGATAAGCAGCTCCAGCAGATCAGTCAGGTGCGGCGTCGTCCAGTCGCCGGCGATATAGCTTTCGGCAAAGCCGATATCGCCCGAACGCAGCGCTGCCCTGCAAGGGCTCCAGTTGTGCAGGTGCAGCCTGGCCATGGGCGCGTTGCCGGAACCAAAGCGTTGCAGCGAGCCATCGGGCAGCTGCAGCGTCAGCGTGCCGTGCTTCAGGCGCAGCAGCATCCTGAGAGCGGTGCGCGCAGCGCCGGGCGCGTCGTCGGGAATGGCAAAAACGGCGGGTACGGAAGAGGTGCTGAGAGTGTTCATCGCGTAACGGGGGTCGTGGGGGATTCGGGTTTGCTGATAAAGGGAACGCGTTTGCGCCACAGCCTGAAGGCCTGCCAGTGAATGCGCGCCATTACGAATAGCGTCATGGCCGGGTAGCCCCACAAGGCCTTGCGCAGGCTGGCGGCTGTGACAGGCTCCAGCGTGCCGCTGACGCTGGTTTGCAGCAGTGCGCCATCGCCGGGATTGGCGGTGTCGTGATAGTCGATGCGGGCAACGGTTCTTGTAATGCCCGCCTTGTCGCTGTGCATGAAGCGAAAGCGGTAGCTGCCGGCCAGCGTGCAGAACGGCGAGACATGAAACACCTTGTCGGCGCTGAGTTCCTGGCCATAAAGGGGTGTATCGAGCAGATAGCAGTGACGCTCGCCAAAGGTGTTGTTCACCTCGACGACGATTGCGCGCAGCGTGCCGCCTGCGCGGTGGCAGTACCAGAAGCTCACCGGCTTGAAGGTGTAGCCCAGCACCCGCGGGTAGGTGTGCAGCCAGAGCTCGCCGGTGGCGTCTTCCACGCCTTCGCGCAGCAGCAGCGCGTCCAGCCAGGCGACTGCGTTGTCGCCGCCGTCGCCATGGTCCTTGTCAAAAAAGCTCAGCGCGCCGCGGCGGTTGTGCGCCAGCGCGCCGCTGCCGTGCCGGTGCAGGCTGCGCATCGGCAGCATGAGGAAATAGGTGGGGTATTGAAAGGCGTTGTGTGCCGGACGCAGCCGCTTGTGCATGACCTGACCGAATCCGATCAATGCCTGGGCCGGCGGTGGGCGGGTGGTCATGCCTCGCCTTGCGCCTGTTGTTCAAGCAGCAATCGTGCGGCCTGCAGCCCCGATTTCAGGCCGTCCTCATGAAAACCATAGCCGGTCCAGGCGCCGCAAAAGTAGCTGTGCTGCAGGCCTTGCAAGCCCGGCAGGTCTTTTTGCGCACGGGTTGCCGCCAAATCAAACACCGGATGCATGTAATCGTATTCGCCCATGATGTGTTTACGCGCAATCTCCTTCACTGGATTCAGCGACACCAGCACCGGCTGCGTAAAGGGCAGCGGTTGCAGCATGTTCAGCAGGTAATGCAGGCACACGCAGGGCGATTCGCGATCGGTCTGCGGCGCGCGTTCATAGTTCCAGGCGGCCCAGGCGAGCTTTTTTTGCGGCAGCACCGAGCTGTCTGTGTGCAGCACGGCGCGGTTGGGCTGGTAGCGGATAGCGCTCAACACTTCGCGCTCGGCATGGCTGGCGCCGGGCAGCAGGGCCAGCGACTGGTCGGAATGCGCTGCCAGCACGACCTTGTCAAAATGCTCGGTCCCGCTGTCGGTGACGACGCGCACGCCGCCGCGCGCTGAATGCGCATCGCGTTCAATGCGGCGTACAGGGGTGTTCAGGCGTTTGTCGCTGATGCCCTGAATGATTTTTTCAACGTAATGGCGTGCCCCGCCCTTGACCGTCCACCATTGCGGCCGGTTTGTAATTTGAATCAAGCCATGGTTATGGCAAAACCGGATCATCGTGGCGACCGGAAATTGCAGCATCTGGTCCGTTGGGCAGGACCAGATGCAGCCCATCATCGGCAAAAAATACCAGTCACGGAACTCGACTGAAAACTGGTGAACGCGTAAAAAATCAGCCAGCGGCTGCACCATGGCTGCTTCGGCGCCCGACTCGGCCAGTGCGGTGGTGATACGGTTGAAACGGACAATATCGCGCAGCATGCGCAAAAATTTCCAGTTCACGATATTGCCGCGCTGGGCAAATACGCTGTTCAGGCTGGAGCCGCTCCATTCCAGAGCCTTGACAGGTGCCGCATCGGCTACCTTGACCGAAAACGACATGTCCGACTTGGCGGTTTCCACACCCAGCTCGGCAAAAAGAGCGATGAGGTTCGGATAGGTGCGCTCGTTGAACACCAGAAAACCGGTGTCAACGCCGTGGCTGACCGGGCCTTGGGGGCTGGGCAGCGTGATATCGACCGTGTGGGTGTGGCCGCCGAAATAGTCGCCGGCTTCAAACAGCGTGATGTCGGCCTGGCCTTGCAGCGTGTGCGCTGCAGCGAGTCCGGCAATACCGGAGCCGACTATGGCAACCTTCAGGGGCGCGCCGCTCAAGCGGACACCTGAAAGATAAAAATGCTGCGAAGCGTCCCGGCGCGAACTAAGGAGAGAGGGAGGAGTACAACCGCCCCGGGATGGCAATCTAGCCTTGATGGCCAGAAAGGCTTCGCAACAATGAAACTGTTTTTTCCGTGTCCTGGCCTTGCGGTGCAACGCGTGGACGCTAGTAGTAGATAAGAGCGCATCCAGCCTACCCGAGTTCCCCGCTGCCGGGAAACAGGCCGGTAAAGTTTTGTTAAGCAGACAAATGCTTTGCCGGCTGTGCTCATGGCCTTGCCAGCTGCTTTTCAATTTCTGCCACAAAGTCGCGGCTGGCGGGGTCGGTCATGGAATTGAAGCTGGTCACCGCCGTGCCGTCGCGCGAAATAATGTATTTGTAGAAGTTCCAGCGCGGCGTAGTGCCAGTCTTGACGGCCAGTTGTTTGAACAGGGGGCTGGCGTCCTTGCCGGTCACGCTGGTCTTGGTGAACATAGGGAATTTCACGCCGAAGGTGTTCTCGCAAAAATCTGCGATGTCCTTGTTGCTGCCGGTTTCCTGCGAAAAATCATTCGACGGAAAGCCCAGCACCACCAGGCCGCTACCCTGGTATTTGGCATAAAGCGCTTCCAGACCCTTGTACTGCGGGGTAAAGCCGCAAAAGCTGGCGGTATTGACGACGACCACGACCTTGCCGCTGTATTGACACAATGATTGCGGCTTTTCATCCTGCAGACGCAACACGTTTTGTTGCAAAAGAGTTGGGCAAACCTGCGACGTTGCAGGGGCAGGCAAAGGCGTTGCGGGGGTGGCTGCCCCTGCCTTGGAACTGGCCAGCGCAGCGCAAGCGATAAGCATCAGCAGCAAAGGGGTGAGAGAAAAAGCGTTCATGGTCTGCTCACAGAAAAATAGGGGAACTTGGTTGTTCGGACGTTGCTCCAGGCTTTGCACAGCCTGACGTGACGCGAAAGCTGTTTTGAATGGATGGTCTTAAGCAGTACGCAGCAATCTTGTTGACGGATTCAAGTCTTTTCAGCTTCACTCATCCGGGTTTTCCAGCCTGAGGTCCTTTGCTGCAAAGGCCTTGTTGATACTATTTGTCACAACAGCTTCTAAAATTAAATAAATGCCTGGATCAATTGCACAACATCCACTGCACGATTGAGTGCGTATCTGCTTGCGAAGGAGTTCAAATGCTTTACCCCGAACTGTTTAAACAACTGGAGGCCGTCCGCTGGGACATGGACAAGGACATTGCCTGGTCCAGTTTTGACGCCTCGCAACTGACGGATGAGCAGGCTCAGACCATCAAGATGAACGCGATTACCGAGTGGTCGGCCCTGCCGGCGACAGAGATGTTTTTGCGCGACAACCGGGGCGACAGCGATTTTTCGGCCTTCATGTCGATCTGGTTTTTTGAAGAGCAAAAGCATTCGCTGGTCCTGATGGAATACCTCAGGCGCTTTCGGCCCGAGCTGGTGCCGACGGAAGCCGAGCTGCACGAGGTGCGCTTCGAATTCGAGCCCGCGCCGCCGCTTGAAACGCTGATGCTGCACTTTTGCGGCGAGATTCGCCTCAACCACTGGTACCGCTGCGCCAGCGAATGGCATACCGAGCCGGTCATCAAGCAGATCTACACCCAGCTCAGCCAGGATGAGGCGCGCCACGGCGGCGCTTATCTGCGCTACATGAAGCGCGCCATCGGCAAGTCCGGCAACGAGGCCAAAGCCGCTTTTGCCAAGGTCGGCGTGCTGATGGCCAGCGCGCGGCGCACGTCGCAGGCCTTGCATCCGACCAATCTGCATGTGAACAAAAGCCTGTTTCCACGCGACACCGTTCAAAGCCGCATGCCTGATCCCGAGTGGCTGGAGCACTGGCTCGACACCCAGATCAAATTTGATGCGGTATGGGAAACCAGGGTGATCGACCGCATCTTGCACAATCTGAGCCTTTTGCTGGGCCAGCCTTTCAAGACCGTCCAGCAGCTCAACCACTACCGCAAGGAACTGGGTCGCCAGATGGCCGCGTCCCTGGAGCCCGGCGCTACACCCCACGTTTCATGAAGCCCCCCTCATTTCTCGACAAGATCGTTGCCCGCGACGACGCGCCCGCCCGCGTCGCCGCGTTGCCGCGCCCCGTTGTATTCACCAATGGCGTGTTTGACGTGCTGCACTGCGGCCATGCCACCTACCTGGCGCAGGCCCGCCAGCTTGGCGCCAGCCTGGTGGTGGCGCTCAATACCGATGCCTCGGCCCGGCGCCTGGGCAAAGGCCCGGAGCGGCCGCTGAACCGGCAGGAAGACCGCGCGGTGCTGATCGCGGCGCTGGAGTCTGTCAGCCTGGTGACATGGTTTGACGAGGACACGCCGCTGGAACTCATCACCGAGATCAAGCCCGATGTGCTGGTCAAGGGCGGCGATTACGACATGGACAGTCTGGCCGAGACGGCGATGGTGAAAGCCTATGGCGGGCAGGCGCTGGCGATTCCGTTTGTGGAAGGGTATTCGACGACGGCGCTGGTGAAGAAGATTCGCGGGAGTTCGGCGCCAAGCTGAACCACTTACTATTTTATTGATAGCTGGTGACGCTTGTCCTGATGGCGGAGAGGGCCAATTTCATTCGTAAATTTCAGCGGCGCCCGGCATCGGCACGTATGCGCTGAAACGCACTATTCGAAGCGCTCGCTTCAAGGCGCTCGGCAAGCCAGACCTTGATCACGGATTGCCGGGTTACGCCGAGCTTGCTGGCTTCCCGATCCAGGGAATCAATCATCCAGGTCGGAAAATCGACATTCACGCGTTTTTGCGCCTGCAACACACGCCTGGCTTTGGACAAATCCAGGGAAGCCGTGAGATCGACTCCCTCGTCAAACTGTTGCTCGAAATCTTTAGCTTTCATACAGTGCCACCTCCTCGGTACGCGCGCGGCGAACGGAAATTAATCGAATATTTAATTGTAAAATAATGCGTACATATTTGGAGCCCCGTCATGGATGCAATCACCTACTCCGCCGTCCGCGCCAACCTGGCCAGCACCATGGACCGGGTGTGCAACGACCATGAAGCCTTGATCATCACCCGCAACGGGGAGCAATCCGTCGTGATGCTTTCCCTGGAGGACTTCCAGGCTCTGGAAGAAACGGCCTACCTGCTGCGCAGCCCCGCCAACGCCAAACGCCTGCTTGCCGCCTCCGCCCAGCTCACCGCTGGCAAGGGCACGGAACGGGAATTGAGCAAGTGAAGTTGATTTTCGCGGATGAGGCATGGGAAGACTACCTCTACTGGCAAAAGCAGGACAAGCGGATGGTGGAGCGCATCAACAAGCTCATTCGGGAGACGCAGCGCGAACCGTTCTCGGGCGTCGGCAAGCCCGAGGCGCTGAAGCATGCCCTGTCAGGATTTTGGTCGCGCCGCATCACCGATGAGCATCGCATGGTTTACAAGGTTGAAGGCGATGCGCTTTTGCTGGCTCAGCTTCGCTATCACTACTGAACGGACCCGCATGCTGGATGGAGTGGGGGCTGGAGGCTAAAAACCTCTGGCTAGCCTCCCATGCGTCAAAGGTCGGCAAGACGCTTCATAAGATTGCGATATCGATTAACAAAGTCATCCACTTTGCCCTCGAGTGAATAGAAGCCGGTTGAGTCAACACCGTGCAATTCATCCAGCTTGAGCCCCTTGCGAATTCTCTTGATCTCACTCACCGCGATCTCGAAGTTAGCTCGCGGATAGCCTGTGCGGTATGTGCCACCTTGAGAGTTCTTGATCTTGACGTAGTTCTTTTCGGGGGTTTCAAACGTGCAGCCAAGCGCCTCCAAGACTTCACGGAGTTCCTTGAATTCCATCTTGCTATCACCCAGCAAGATTTGCCTAATGTGTTCCTGGATCCATTTGCCAACAGCGAGTATCTCTGCATCCGCCGTGCGGGCAGCGCTATCTTCGATAGGAATCTCATGCGCCGCAACCGAGCGAGCGAGCTCGTACAAGTCGTCTTCGCCCGCATTCACAACAAACGTCTTGTTCTTGTCCAGGAACACCAACAGAGAAACCAAGGCAGTGCGCTTATTTCCGTTCTCGAACGCATGACTCATTGCAATGCCGTAGAACAAGTTCGCGCCTACTTCGTGAACTTTGTTGTACTTGTATATGCCACCTCCGCCGGTGAACTGCCGGAATACTGCGCTCGCAAGCTTGTCTGGATGAAGAGGTGCCGTTAGTCCGAAGGCATGTTGAGTGGCAATCTCGAGTTGTGCCATCCTGCGGCGCACCAACAGCACCTCATCTTCGGAAAGACGTTGAATCTCTGACATTATTACTTTCGGTTGGGTTGACGGGACGTAAGTTTATGGCGGCTATCTTTTTGACATATCCCGCAAATCTGCGGAATAGCATGGTAGCTTGCCAAAAACAAGCCTATGGCGAACATCTCAAGGCTCCACATCCACAGCCCGCGCCGGCACCGCTTCAGCCGGCCTGCCACGCTCCTTCCCCGCCACACGCCGAATAAACTGCTCCAGATCATCCATATAGGTAAAAACCGCCGGCACCACCAGCAAACTCAGCACCGTCGAGGTGATCAGGCCGCCAATCACGGCGACCGCCATCGGTGAGCGAAAGCTCGAATCCGCCGCGCCAAAACCGAAGGCAATCGGCAGCATGCCGGCGCCCATCGCCAGCGTGGTCATGATGATGGGCCGGGCGCGCTTGTGACAGGCATCTAACAGCGCATCGAGCCGGCTCATGCCCGCGACCGCCGGCCGGCCGTCGCTGCCGTCGTGCCCGCGCCGCGCCACGATGGCGTATTCGACCAGCAAAATCGAGTTCTTGGTGGCAATGCCCATCAGCATGATCAGGCCGATCAGCGAGGGCATCGAAAAGCTCTTTTGCGCGATCAGCAGGCCGACAAACGCGCCGCCCAGCGACAGTGGTAGCGCCGCCAGAATCGTTACCGGGTGCAAAAAGTCCTTGAACAGCAGCACCAGCACGATGTAGATGCACAGCACGCCGGTCAGCATGGCCAGGCCAAAACTCGCAAACAGCTCGCCCATGACTTCGGCATCGCCGATTTCCACCACTTTCACGCCCGGCGGCAGGTTTTTCACGGCGGGCAGCGCCTGCACCGCCTTGGTCACGTCGCCCAGCGGCAGGCCCGACAGCTCGATCTCGAAGTTGACGTTGCGCGAGCGGTCGTAGCGGTCAATGATGGCCGGCCCGCTGGCTATCTCCAGCGTGGCGACCTGGCCCAGCATGACAGGCCCCGCGCCCGGCTTGAGGCTGGGCACGCTCA
>JAYWDL010000534.1:0-8403 GCA_043779865.1 Polaromonas sp. | reverse complement strand
AACACGATGCAGGAAAAAATCGCAAGCGGTGAGATTCGATTCAATGAAACAATGACGGGCATCAAACGTCGCACCTATCTGCTGGAAATGAAAGGCTTGCCGCCATCGTCACTATGGACAGACCTTTTGCGTACAGGTCACAACCGTCAAGCTAAAAGTGAACAAAAAGCCCTTGGGTTCGATACCCTGGCAGAACTGGAACTATTCGATACACCGAAGCCGGAAAAACTTTTGGCTGAAGTTTTCAACATCGCCACCAACCCCGGCGACCTCGTCCTCGATTCCTTCCTCGGCTCCGGCACCACCGCCGCCGTCGCGCACAAGATGGGTCGACGCTGGATAGGCATAGAGATGGGCGAACACGCCGCCACGCATTGCCTGCCGCGCCTGCAAAAAGTCATAGCCGGCGAACAGGGCGGCATCAGCAAGGCCGTGAACTGGCAAGGCGGTGGCGGCTTTCGCTTCATGACGCTGGGCGCGCCGATCTTCGACGAACACGGCCGCATTCACCCCGACGTGCGCTTTGCCACGCTGGCCGCCTTCATCTGGCAGCAGGAAACCGGCATCGCCTGGGATGCAGCCGCCGCCCAGCCGGGCACGCCCTATTTGGGAATTCACTATCAATTAGATAGCTGCCTTCGCCCGCCGGATATGCGCGAAGCCACGATTTCATTGATAAAAACGCCACAATTCGCCTGCTACTTGCTGTTCAACGGCATTCTGGGCGACAAGCGCCCGGCCAGCGGCAACGTGCTGACGCGCGAGGTGCTCGACGCCCTGCTGACGCTGCACGCCGGCACGCCAGCCCCCGCCGCACCGCTGCTGGTGTATGGCGAAGCCTGCCGCCTCGGGCCGGAGCGCCTGAAGCAGGCCCATGTGACGTTCAGGCATATTCCGTATGACGTGAAGGCGCGGTGAATATGAACGGCATGACCGCCCATGAACTCCAAGTCTGGCTGCGCTCGCAATTTCCGAAAGAGGACGAACGCAATGAATGGAAGGGATGGCGCAGCCTGAAACATCATGTGAGCGGCCAGCAAGGCGACGATGTGATTTCTTATGTAGCTGCCATTTCGAATATGGAGGGCGGCGCCCTGGTGCTGGGTGTCGAGGACAAAACCCTCAAGGTCATTGGCATTGCTGACGTGCATACCTACACACCTGAAAGCCTGAAGTTTCAGTTGACCCAGCTGTGTTCGGACTTGCCGTCTGAAGGCCTGGCGGTTCAGGAGCTGATCGCCGCAGACACACAGGCAAGGGTCTGGATCGTGCAGATTCCGAGGCATGCGCCGCGCAGGCCGGTTCGCGCAAAAGGCAAGGCATGGCAACGCATTGGCGACAGTCTGTTTGAGTTGCGCCCGGATCGGCTGGAGCGCATTCTGAGTGAACCGCTTGCCAACTTCGACTGGAGTGCCGTGGTAGTTCCGCAAGCGCGCATCGCTGACCTGGACCCTCAAGCGATTGAAGTGGCGCGCAAGAAGTTCGCGGATCGAAATGCCACCAAGCCCTGGGCGAGCGAGATCGCCGCCTGGAGCGATGCAACCTTTCTGGACAAAGCCCGGCTGGCCATCAATGGCGACCTGACGCGCACTGCGCTGCTCTTGCTGGGGCGTTCTGAGTCCGTGCATTTGCTGTCGCCGCATGTCGCTGAAATTTCATGGAAGCTGCCTGATGAACGGGCAGTCGAACACTTTGGCCCACCCTTTCTTCTAAACACGACAGAAGTTCTCAAACGCATTCGCAACCCGAATATCAAGCTGTTTCCAGCCACCCGTTTGCTGGCCGAGGAAATGCCCAAATACGATACACGGGTGATTCTGGAAGCGCTGCACAACTGCGTGGCGCACCAGGACTATGAGCGTTGTGCCCGAATCATCGTCGAGGAGCATCGAGGTTACGTCATTTTCCGAAATGAAGGCGGCTTTTTTGATGGTCAGCCCGAGCAATACCTGGCAGGTGTCCGAATGCCGGGGCGCTACAGAAACAAGTTCCTGGCTACGGCCATGGTCGAGCTGGACATGATCGACACCGCAGGCTTCGGTATCTACGAGATGTTCAGCAAGCAGCGCCGCCGGTTCTTGCCCTTGCCGGACTATGAGGAGTCTGATGCCTCGCAGGTTGTGCTGAAAATTTACGGCCAGGCGATTGATGAAAACTACAGCCAACTCCTGATGGAAAGGTCTGACTTGCCACTGGAGCAAGTTCTATGGCTTGACCGGGTGCAGAAGAAGCAAAAGGTTGATGCTGCCCATATCGCCGAATTGCGCAAAGCGGGTTTGATTGAGGGCCGAAAGCCTCACTGGACGGTATCTGCCAACATTGCTGCGGCGACCAACTCACAAAATGAGTACATCCTGAATCGGGGGTTCAGCGATGACCACTACAAGAAGCTGATGCTGGAAAGGCTGGAAAAATTCGGCCCCGCCTCCGGCCGTCAACTCCGGGAGTTGATCTGGGAAATGCTGCCCCATATTTTGAACAATGAAGCCAAGGAGGCCAAGGTCAAAAATCTACGCACGGCCCTTCGTCTTCGGGGTTTGGCAGGAAAAATGATCGAGATTGATCCAGCCGGACCGGCACGCGGCCCGAGCGCCATTTGGCGAATAAAACGAGAGGCTTGAGTTGTTTAAACCTGTTTTCCTAAACAACTTAAAGTTCTTTCAAGAAAAATTATTCAATAAAATCAATAACTTAAGTTGTTTAACCTGATTACTGCCTGGTAAACATTAAACAACTTGCGCCACAACATGACCACCCTCGCCCTCAAGTCCTACCAGCAAGCCGCTCTGGACGCGCTGACCGCTTTTGCCCGCGCCGCCCAACTCAAAGGCCCGGCGCTGGCGTTTGGGGAACTGGTGGGGCGGCCCTACAACCCGGATGCGTTTGGCGCGGTGCCTTGCGTGTGCCTGCGCATTCCCACCGGCGGCGGCAAAACGCTGCTGGCCGCGCATGCGGTGGCGACGCTGGCGCGCGAGTGGCAGGCCAGCGATGTGCCGGTGGCGCTGTGGCTGGTGCCCAGCGACACGATTCGCAGCCAGACACTCAGGGCGCTGCAAACCGCCGGCCACCCCTACCGTGACGCGCTGGAAGCCAGTTACGGCGCCGACGTGCGGGTCTGCGTGCTGGAAGACCTGGCGCCGATTGCGCCGTCCGACTGGGGCCGGCGCGCCGTCGTGGTGGTGGCGACGATCCAGAGCTTTCGCATTGACGACACCGACAAGCGCAATGTGTACAGTTTTTCGGAAAGCTTTGAGCGGCATTTCAAGGGCTGTGACGAACAGCGGCTGCGGGTGCTGCGCGATTTGCCCGATGCGCTGGTCACGGCGGCCGAGGTGGCGGCTGACCGCACGGGCGTGCTGCGTGGCCGCGAGGGCCAGCCGCGCTGGAGTCTGGCCAACTGGCTGGCGCTGCACGAGCCGCTGCTGATCGTCGATGAAGCCCACAACACCAAGACCGACAAAAGCTTTACCGCGCTCAAGCGCCTAAACCCCAGCGCGATTCTGGAACTGACGGCCACGCCGATTGCCACCCAAACCAATGTGCTGTACCACGTCAGCGCGCAGGAACTGGCGGCTGAAAGCATGATCAAGCTGCCGATTGCGCTGGCCGAGCATCCGCAGGGCTGGCAGCAGGCGGTGTTTGCTGCTGTGCAAAACCAGCGCGTGCTGGAAGGCGAAGCGCTGAAGGATGAAGCGGGCGGTTATGGCTATGTGCGGCCCATAGCTCTGTTTCAGGCGCAAAACGAGAACGACGAGGTGCCGCCCCAAGCCTTGCGCCGGCATCTTGAAGACGAGCTGCATATTCCCAAAGAGCAGATCAAGGTGGCCACCGGCGACACGCGGGAGCTGGAGGGGCTGGACCTGGCCGCCCGGAGCTGCCCTGTGCGCTTTGTCATCACGGTGCAGGCGCTGCGTGAAGGCTGGGATTGCCCGTTTGCCTACGTGCTGTGTTCGCTGCAAAAGCTCTCCAGCGCCACGGCGGTGGAGCAGTTGCTGGGCCGGGTGCTGCGCATGCCTTACGCCAGCCCGCGCGGCCGCGAGGCATTGAACCGGGCTTACGCGCATGTCTGCGAGGCCAAATTTTCCAGCGCCGCCAGCGAACTGGCCGACCGGCTGATCAACAACATGGGTTTTGAGGCGCTGGATGTGGCGTCGATGGTCGTGCAGCAGTCCCTGTTGCCGCTTTTTGAACAAAATCAGCCGTTTACGCAGGTAGTACCTACACCAGTAGCTACTGATTTCATAGCAAACACGCTTTCTGCGGAACTGCTGACGGCGGCGGGTGCCCAGTTAGTGCAGTTCGCGGATGAGAAAAAACTGGTGGTGACCGGCCACATCAGCGCCAAAATCGAGGCATTGCTGATCGGCCAGGTGCGCGGCCCCAAAAAGCAGGAACAGGTGCGCGGCAAGGTGGCGCAGCACAACGCGCTGGTGGCTGCCCAAGGCGCCCCGGCCTCGCGCGGCGAACGCTTTGCGCCAATTCCGACGCTGGCCTACCGCACGACGCCGCAAGGCCAGCTCTTTGCGCTGGAGCGCGAAGCGGTGCTGGAAGCGGTGGAACTGGACCTGCTGACGCCAGACGCGGTGCAACTGCCTGGGTTTCAGCTGGTCGAGCAGTCCAACGGCTTCGAGATTTACATCAAGGACGCGCACGTCAAGCTGCGCGCCGCGGACGCCAGCCAGATTGCGATGGATTACGGCTCCAGCACCATCACGGCCGAAGACCTGGTGCGCTGGCTCGATCAATCCCTGTTCCAGAAGCTGCCCGACCTGACGCAAGGGCAGCGAAGCGCCTATTTCACGGCGGTGGTCAGCCATTTGATGCATGAGCGGGGACTGCCCCTGGTGGCGCTGGCCAAGGCGCGCTTCAAACTGGCGCAGGACATTGAAGCCCGGGTGGGCGATTTGAAGGACAAGGCGGCCAAGGCCAGTTTCCGGCAATTGGTGCTGGAAGAAGGCTGGACCATCGCACCCGACTGGACGCGGCCGCTGGTGTTTGAAGCCAACCGTTATCCGGTGCCCGCCGGGTCGCGCTACGGCGGGCGTTACGAATTCCGCAAGCATTTCTACCCGGTGCTGGCCGACCTGAAAGACGACGGCGAGGAGTTTTTATGTGCCCAGTTGCTCGACAACCACAGTGCGGTCAAACACTGGGTGCGAAATCTGGTCACCGCGCCGTGCGGCTTTGCGCTTGCAAGCTCAAGGGGCCGGTTTTTCCCGGACTTTGTGGCCGAACTGGTCGATGGGCGCGTGGCCGTGGTGGAATACAAGGGCGCGCATTTGCTCAATGACCCCTATGAGATTGAAAAGCGGCAAGTCGGCGAATTGTGGGCGCGCAAAAGTGACAAGCGCTGCCTGTTCGGACAGATTGCCAAGGAGCGCGCTGGCAGGGGAATGTCCGCACAACTGGATGCGCTGCTGGCATGAATTGCACCAACCCAATGCCCATCGACATTCACCCACTCGGCCGGGTAGCCTACCTGCCCACCTACGAAGCGATGCAGGCCTTCACCGAGGCCCGGAGCCGCGACATTGCGAATGAAAACGGGATTTTGCGCACTAACGACGGTCATGATCAGCTATGGATTTGTGAGCATCCACCGGTCTATACCCAAGGCCTGGCGGGCAAAAACGACCATCTTTTGAACCCTGGCGACATTCCCGTGGTGCAAACCAATCGCGGTGGCCAGGTGACTTACCACGGCCCCGGCCAAGTGGTGGCGTACCCGCTGATCGACCTCAGGCGGGCCGGCTACTTTGTCAAGGAATATGTTTTTCGGATTGAGGAATCGGTCCTCAAAACGCTGGCGCATTTTGGCGTGACGGGGCACCGCGTAACGGGCGCGCCGGGGATTTATGTGCGGCTGGACGATCCGTTTTCGCACGCCGCGCTGACCGGTCCGGTGAATCCGGATGACCGTTTCCGTGGGCTGGGCAAAATCGCCGCGCTGGGCATCAAGGTGAGCCGGCACTGCACCTACCACGGCGTGGCGCTGAATGTGGCGATGGACCTGGAACCCTTCTCGCGCATCAACCCTTGCGGTTATGCAGGGTTGAAGACCACAGACCTTTCTACAATCGGCGTATCGGCCAGCTGGCAGGAAGCGGCGGACGTGTTGAGCCGAAAGCTCGTCACTTACCTGGCGCCGTAACCTGACCCTAACCCACCCAACACCATGAGCACACCTGAAGTCGTTCGCGAAATCCAGAGTCTGGAGAACTACAACCCGCTGGCCAAGCAAAAGGCAGCGGCCAAGCTGTCGCGCATTCCCGTCAAGGTCGAGCGCGGCGAGGTGCTGAAAAAGCCCGACTGGATTCGCGTCAAGGCCGGCAGCCCCAGCACCCGGTTTTACGAGATCAAACAGATCCTGCGTGAGAACAAGCTCAACACAGTGTGCGAAGAAGCCAGTTGCCCCAACATTGGCGAGTGCTTCGGCAAAGGCACGGCGACCTTCATGATCATGGGCGACAAATGCACGCGGCGCTGCCCGTTTTGCGATGTCGGCCATGGCCGGCCTGACCCGCTGGATTCAGACGAGCCGCTGAACCTGGCGCGAACGATTGCCGCGCTCAAGCTCAAATACGTCGTCATCACCAGCGTTGACCGCGATGATTTGCGTGACGGCGGCAGCGGCCATTTTGTGGAATGCATCCAGAAGATTCGCGAACTCTCGCCCGGCACGACCATCGAAATCCTGGTGCCCGATTTCCGCGGCCGCGACGACCGGGCGCTGGAAATCCTGAAGGCCGCGCCGCCCGATGTGATGAATCACAACCTGGAAACCGCGCCGCGCCTGTACAGGGAAGCACGCCCCGGCAGTGATTACCAGTTCAGCCTCAACCTGCTGAAAAAATTCAAGGCGCTGCATCCCGACGTGCCGACCAAGAGCGGCATCATGGTGGGTTTGGGCGAAACGGACGAGGAAATCTTGCAGGTCATGCGCGACATGCGGGCGCATGACATCGACATGCTGACGATCGGCCAGTACCTGGCGCCCTCGATGTCGCATTTGCCAGTGCGCCGCTATGTGCATCCGGACACTTTCAAAATGTTCGAGGAAGAAGCCCGCAAGATGGGTTTCAGCCATGCCGCCGTCGGCGCGATGGTACGCAGCAGCTACCACGCCGACCAGCAGGCGCATGCGGCGGGCGTGGCTGAAAAGACTACGGACGCGTCTGAAAAATAGGCGATTGCAGGGCACTCTGCCTTGCATCGCAGCGGAAAATCCGCTTTCCGTCTTTTTGCTCTTCATGCCGCTGCGCGATGCGCCGCCAGTGAAGTCCAAGCTGGTCAATCACCTGTAGTCGCTGTTCATGGTGGTGCTGGCGCCGCTGTTTCCGGTCGAAAAGAATTTTTTCCGGCGCTGCCATAGGCAGAAATTCGAGCCAGCTATTCACGACTGACCCAGCGGGTCACAATGTTTTCCATGGCCGCCATCGGGCTGTTTGGCTTAGTGCTGGGTCAAAACCTCTTGCCAATATATATTGCTGGCAATTAAATTGTGTGCAATATATAATCTTGCTACGGATTAAAAACTTGTCTCCTCCTCCCGTTTTTATCCATGGGGGGCCTTAGGGACAAGCCGTTGCTGAAGTCACCTGAAAACTTTTAAACCAAACCAAAAAGGAACGCTTTTATGTCGATTGAAAATATTCTTTACCGCGCGCACGCGAACGCCACAGGCGGCCGCGATGGTCGCGCTATGTCTTCTGACAAGGTGCTGGACATTGAACTTTCCACACCACGTGAACTGGGTGGTGCGGGGGGTTCAGGCAGCAATCCGGAGCAATTGTTTGCGGCCGGCTATTCCGCCTGCTTTATTGGCGCCATGAAGTTTGTCGCAGCGCGCGACAAAATTGCGCTTCCGACTGAAGTATCCGTTGCCGGAACAGTCGGCATTGGCGCTATTCCAAATGGTTTTGGCGTCGAAGTCGATCTAAAAATTTCGCTGCCTGGCATGGACCGCGCAGCAGCCGAAGCCCTGGTCGAAAAGGCGCATATTGTTTGCCCCTATTCAAATGCTACACGCGGCAATGTTGATGTTCGCCTGACTGTTCTGTAATTCAATCGCCAACTTTCTCATTCACCATTTCAAGGAAGAAAAATGAACAAAATAAGCAAATTATTCTCCGCCTCTTTACTCAGCCTGGCGGTCAGCAGTGCCATGGCCGCAGGCAATCCGGCAGTTGAGCAGGACACACAGAAATTCCTGGAAACGTTAGCTGCAGGCAAGGGAAAACCCATCGAACAGTTGTCACCAGCCGATGCCCGCGCCGTGCTGGCTGGCGCCCAATCCGGTGTTAAATTACAACTTCCAAAAGCAGACGTTACGCAAAAAACCATCACTGTTGATGGACAGAAAATCAGTCTGACCATTGTCCGTCCGGCTGGCGTGAAGAAAAC
>JAYWDL010000533.1:0-2928 GCA_043779865.1 Polaromonas sp. | reverse complement strand
TCACCGTCGCCTCATTCCAGTCCATGCCGCCGGCCGGATTCTGGTGTTCGTGGGCCAGGCCGATGGCGTGGCCGAACTCGTGGGCCGCCGTGCCTCCGTCCATGAATCCCAGGTTCATGGTCGGCTGGTTCAGCGGGATGCTGCGGTTGTCGGTGCCGATGTACGACCACGCGCCGTCGTTGGGGTCGAACGTGACACGGATTTCCGCGTCCGGCGCGTTGTTGAAATCGAACGTCAGGTTGGCAAAGGCTGTCCACCACAAGGCCTGTTCCTTCGCCTTGGCTTGCTGCGCGCCAGTGCCCCCCAGGAACCGTACCCGCAGCGTGCTGCCGTTCATCCAGACCTTGCCGATAGGCATGATGGCACGGGTGACGCCGCTGCGGCGCACCGTGGATTGAAAGCGCATCTGGTCGCTGGGCAGCAGACGGTCGGTACAAAAGTGGACAGGTTTTTCCATGGTGATCTCCGTTGAAACGATGTGGGGCATTCGGCCCCCCGGACCACGCGCGGTGCAGGCTACGCCGCGTGACCCACCAGCGCCCATTGGTGGATTGGGAAAAGAAACTCAAAGGCCTGAATGTCAGTGTCGTAGTCGGTGACCCTTCGGTCAAGCGCCGATTCGCATTTTCAAACCGAGTTTGTGTGAGACGGTAAGCAAGCGCAAGTGAGCGTCTCAGGCGAAACGACACCATCCGGACTATCCCGGTTGGACTGCGCGTTGTGCGGCGATGGTTGCCGTTGGTGCAAACATTGCAAATGTCTTTGGCGGTAGCCGTTATCTGGTTTTAGTGTCGCTGGTTGGCGTGTCTGCGGTAATCTTGCAGCCATGAAAGCCTACCGCGCCTCTGTTATGCACTTTGCTGGTCCTGCCCGGGCCGTCCTCGAATCCGACGGCTTGCTGGTGGTCGGCGCCGATAGCCGGAGCAGGCAGGTCGTGCTGGCGGTGGGCGCCTACAGCGCACTGGCATCGCGCTTTGCAGGTGTACCCACCAAACATTTTCCCGGCCGCATCATCGCCCCGGGTTTTGTCGACATGCACATTCACTATCCGCAGCTCGACGTGATCGGCTCACCGGCCGACGGGCTGCTGCCGTGGCTGGAGAATTACACCTTTCCGCATGAAAAACGGTTTGTTGCGCATGACTACAGTGCGCAGGCAGCTACATTTTTCATAGCAGAGCTGTTGCGTAACGGAGTCACCACGGCCTTGACCTTTGCCACCTCGCATCCTGAATCGGTCAATGCGCTGTTTGCCGAAGCGCAAAAAAGCAGTCTGCGCCTGATTGCCGGCAAGGTGCTGATGGACCAGAACGCACCCGATGGCGTTCGTGATGAAACCGGGCAGAGCCTGGTCGATACCGAAGCGCTGATCAAGCGCTGGCATGGTGTGGACCGGCTGGGCTACGCCATCACGCCGCGCTTCGTGCCCAGCTGCAGTGCGGCCCAGCTGCAAGGAGCGGGCGAACTGGCAGCCCAATATCCTGACGTGTGGATTCAGTCTCACGTCGCCGAAAACAGGGATGAAATCGCCTGGGTGCGTCAGCTCTATCCCGAAGCGCGCAGTTATTTGAGCGTTTATGAGGCTTTCGGCCTTTTGCGCCCGCGCGCCATTTATGCCCACTGCATCCACTTCGACGACGACGACCGCGCGCTGATGCGCAGCACCGGCGCCGCTGCGGCTGTCTGCCCGACCAGCAACCTGTTTCTGGGCAGCGGGTTTTTTGACTACGAAGGCGCTGACCGTGCCGGTTTCATGTACGGCCTGGCCAGCGATGTGGGCGGCGGCACGTCGTTCAGTCCGTTTCACACCATGTTGGCGGCGTATTACGTGGGCCGGGAAGGGCAGACCAAGCCGGGCGTGTCCCTGAATCCGCAAGACCTGTGGTGGCAGCACACCGCCGGCGCGGCCCGGGCGCTGGGACTTGAAGGCGTCGTCGGCAACCTGCAGCCCGGCTGCGAAGCAGATTTTGTCGTTCTCAACCCGCAGGCCACGCCACTGCTGGCCCGCAAGACCTCGCAGGCCGGAAATCTGGACGAGTTGCTGTTTGCCATGATCGTGCTGGGTGACGACCGATTGATTGAGAAAACCGTGATTTCGCAGGCGCTCAGTGCTGGCGAGCCGGAACAAGCCGGGTTCATGATCAAATAGGCCGTTTGCGCAAGCAGAACGGGCGCATTAAGCTATTTATTTAATAGCAAATGCCGGGCTGATGTGTTTCCCGCCAAAGCCATGCGGCAGGCGCCGTTTTTTCAGAATCGCCTGTCGCCTGCCTACAATCACGGGCAACGCAAGGAACCTTCCCAATGAGCATCAAGAGCGACAAATGGATACGCCGCATGGCCGAATCCACCGGCATGATCGAGCCTTTCGAACCCCGCCAGATCCGCGAGCGTGACGGCCACAAGATCATCAGCTACGGCACCTCCAGCTACGGCTACGACATTCGCTGCGCGCCCGAATTCAAGGTGTTCACCAACATCCACAGCACCGTGGTGGACCCGAAAAATTTCGATGAAAAAAGCTTTGTCGATTTTTACGGCGATAGCTGCATCATCCCGCCCAACAGCTTTGCGCTGGCCCGCACCCTGGAATACTTTCGCATCCCGCGCAATGTGCTGACCATCTGCCTCGGCAAAAGCACCTATGCCCGTTGCGGCATCATCGTCAATGTCACGCCGTTCGAGCCCGAATGGGAAGGCTACGTGACGCTGGAATTTTCCAACACCACGCCGCTACCCGCCAAGATTTACGCCGGCGAAGGCTGCGCGCAGGTGCTGTTTTTTGAAAGCGACAAGGACGATGTCTGTGAAACCAGCTACAAGGACCGCGGCGGCAAGTACCAGGGGCAGGTGGGCGTGACGCTGCCGAAGGCTTGAACCTGGCTATTGCTGGGGTTTGCTGAACGGCGCATATCCTGATGGCCGGTC
>JAYWDL010000532.1:0-2936 GCA_043779865.1 Polaromonas sp. | reverse complement strand
GACTTTGACCTGCTGCGCAACGGCGCGCTGAATTACAGCCACGGCCAGCCCAGTTGGCTGGAAGGGTCGGTGACCGACCTCAAGGGCATGCCGGTGCGCGGCGCCTCGGTTGAAATCTGGCAATGCGACCACGACGGCCACTATGATCACCCCGGCGACGGGGGAATAATCGACAAGGCGTTTCAGGGTTTCGGGCGGGTGGCGGTCAATGCACAGGGTGAATACCGCTTTCGCACCATCCGCCCAGTCGCCTACTCGGGCCGCGCGCCGCATATTCATGTGAAGGTCAGACTCGGCAGCCGGGAGTTGCTGACAACGCAGGTCTACGTGGCGGGCGAGTCATTGAACCAGCGCGATTTTTTATGGCGCAGCCTGCAGGGTGACGATGCGCGGGCGGCGCTCACCGTGCCTTTCCTGCCTTCGTCCGACGGACTGCGCGCGCAGTTCCCGATTGTGGTTATGACCTGAGGCACCAGCACAGACGTAGCGCGGCCGCGTCGCCGACATCTATGATTCGGTCATGACCCCACATCTCACCATCCTCACAGGCGCATCACGCGGTATGGGCTTTGCCATGGCCCGCCAATTGCTCACCGCCGGCAACACCGTGCTTTGCATTTCGCGCAGCGCTCAGGAGGCATTGACGCAACATGCTCAACAGACGCGCGCGACCCTGCTGCAATGGACCCACGATCTGGCCGAGGGTGCCGTGCTCAGCGAACGGCTGGAAGACTGGCTGAAGGGCCAGGCCGGCACCGCCTGGGCCAGCGCCACCCTCATCAACAACGCCGGCATGATTCCGCGCATAGGCCCGCTCAGCGAAGCCGGGGCAGCCGACCTCGCCCAGGCTTTGCGCGTCGGGCTGGAAGCGCCCATGCAGCTCACGGCCGTGTTTCTGCGTGCCACTGAAGACTGGCGAGCCCAGCGCAAGGTGCTCAACATTTCGTCGGGCCTGGGGCGCAAGGCCATGGCCTCCCAGGCTGGGTATTGCGCGGCCAAAGCGGGCATGGACCATTTCACCCGCTGCCTGGCGCTGGAAGAAGCGCTGAAAGCCAGCGGCGCCAAAGTCTGCTCGCTGGCACCGGGCGTCATTGATACCGGCATGCAGGAGCAGTTGCGCGGCGCAGACATCGCGGCGTTTCCTGACCGGGAAAATTTTGCGCGCCTCAAAAGCGGTGGGCAGTTAGCCTCTCCCGACGAAGCGGCAGGCCGCGTGCTGGCTTACCTGGCGCGACCCGACTTTGGAGCGCAGCCGGTGGGGGATGTCAGGGAATGACTGGCCCCCACGCTTGCCACTGCGTGTGCTGCGCTGCCCCCAAGGGGGCCGCTGCGCCTGCGGCCCGGCAAAGCCGGTTCCGCGGCCCCTGCTGGTGTGAAGAGGAAGTCCGGCGCTGGCCGCGTTCGCCTCCACGCTTGTCGCTTCGCGTACTGCGCTGCCCCGAGGGGCTGGCCTTGCTTGGGGCGGCCCGGCGCTGCGCACGACCTGGAAAAAGTTCTAATAAATCTCGGGCACCATGATGTCTTGCGGCACCGGATTGCGCACATAGTCCTCGTGGCGCACCCGCTCGGGCAGCACGACTGACGGGTGCTCGGTTTCCTGGTAGGGCATTTGCTGCAGCAGGTGATGAATGCAATTGAGGCGGGCTTTTTTCTTGTCGTCCGCATGCACCACCCACCAGGGCGCCTCGGCGATGTGCGTGCGCTCCAGCATGATTTCCTTGGCCTTGGTGTATTCCTCCCAGCGGCGGCGCGACTCCAGATCCATGGGGCTGAGCTTCCACTGCTTGAGCGGATCGTGAATGCGGCCCAGAAAGCGCAGGTTCTGCTCTTCGTCAGAAATCGAAAACCAGTATTTGATGATTTGTATGCCGGAATTGACCAGCATTTTTTCAAGCGCCGGCACTGTCCGGAAAAACTCCTCATACTGCTCATCGGTGCAAAAGCCCATGACCCGCTCCACGCCGGCGCGGTTGTACCAACTCCGGTCGAACAAGACCATTTCACCGGCAGCGGGAAGGTAGGACACGTAGCGCTGGAAATACCACTGGGTGCGTTCGCGGTCGTTCGGTGCCGGCAGCGCCGCCACGCGGCACACCCGGGGATTCAGGCGCTGGGTAATGCGCTTGATCATGCCGCCCTTGCCAGCTGCGTCGCGCCCTTCAAACAGGATGACTACCTTGTGCCCGGTGCTGACCACCCAGTCCTGCAACTTGACCAGTTCGCCCTGCAGCCGGAACAGCTCGCGGAAATACTGGCGGCGGTATTCCTTGTCCTGCGCGCCATGGTTCGGCGGCTCCTCGCCCGTGAGCTGCGCCACAGTGCGTTCTTCAAGCTCCATCTCCAGCTCCTCGTCGTAGCTGTCGATGAGTTCATGGCGAATCCGCCGCATCACCTCTTCGTCAATTGAATTCATGGCGCTCTTTCGCTACTGCCGAAGTTCATCAAGCAGGCAGCGTAGCGAGAAAGTATTTCAGTTTTATGAAAACCCGGCGGGCAACGCGGCAAGGCGGCCAATCGGGGAAACCCGCAGGCCACTGTCATATTCAAATATGATAGCAAACTATGACCGTATCTATTGGACATAATGGCGATTTGACCCACAAAACCACTCGCCGACAGTTTTTCAGCCGGCTTTGAGGATGCCGTAGATTTCGTCCTTGATTTTCAGCCGCTTTTTCTTCAATGCTTCAAGGGCTTCATCGGTGATAGCACCGGCACCCTGTTCGTACTTGATGATGGTCTGATTCTCCGCGTCGTAGCGGGTAAAAAGACTCGCAAAGTGCGCGTCGGTCGCTTTCAGGGCGCGCATTTTCTCCAGATATTGGGGAAACTCATGCGCCAGATCGTGATTCAGCAATTCCATAAAAACTCCTTGTGAAAAACGGGACGCACCACGGCTTGGCGCAGCGCTCAGTCGCGAACAACCAGCACTGACA
>JAYWDL010000531.1:0-2942 GCA_043779865.1 Polaromonas sp. | reverse complement strand
AAAAGCTGTAGTCGCTCGGGTGGATCAAGCCGGCGAACTGTCCGGTAACAGCCCGAAAATCGAGCAATGCCGCATGGCAGGCTACTTCGTAGAGCTGGCGCTCAGCGATGACGGTTTCCTT
Source organism: Polaromonas sp. (assembly GCA_043779865.1). Classification (GTDB taxonomy): domain Bacteria; phylum Pseudomonadota; class Gammaproteobacteria; order Burkholderiales; family Burkholderiaceae_C; genus Polaromonas. The sequence continues at coordinate 2,821 of JAYWDL010000531.1, read as the reverse complement.
GTCAAAACCGGCGTCCCTGAGCAAGCCCGTGACCCAGTGGTAGGCGGTTTCATGAATGCTGGTTTCCGCTGATCCGCAGCCGTACCAGACACCGAACGAGCCATCGGAAAAACGACTGGCTTGCCAGTGCCTGAAGGGCCAGCCAATCGCATTGAACCATTGAGCCTCTTCAAAGGGACGGTGGATGATGTGGGCCTCAGAAGAATAGGGCGGCGGCCTCACCTCGCGCTCGACTCGCCGGGCCAGCGCCCGTTCCTCGGGGCTATCGGTCAGGTCATCGAACGCGTCCTGGCGCGATCGGGGGGAGACGATATTGCGAATCACATCGCACCGCACGTCGACCAAGGGCAAGCGCGCAAACAAACCGTCCACTAGACGCCTTGGGACCGGTCCAGATAGGCGCGAATCATCAGCAAGCCGGCAAATCCCCACTCTTTGACCACTTCGACGGGGGTGCGGTTTTCAAACGCCTTGTTGCGCGATGACATCCAGCGGTACGCCAGGTCTTGGTTCTGTGGAAACAGCAAGCGCAGGCTCTTGTGAATTCCCAGCAAGTGGCCGACGCGCTCGTACTGGTCCCGGCTGGCGCCGATAGCTTCACCTTTGCGGTAACGCGCCAGGGTGGCGCGGTTGCTCACCGCAATGCCCAACAGGCTCGCCTGATCTTCAGTAGAGAGGCTCCAGTGGCCAAGCAACGCCATCACCATTTTGGCCAGTGCGCCACGTTCTTGCGATACGGACGTTTCACGCTCAAGCACGGCGGTCATGCGGCACTCCTTGGACGGCTGTTATTTCGATGTGGCGATTATACCAAGGTGGTTCCATCGAAACAAATTATGTTTCTATAAAAACAGCGCGGTCAGATCGGAAAAGGATTGTGGATATGCGCTGCCAGCCGGCTCATCACGCTGGCGTCCTGGAAGCCGCAGCGGCGCTTGATTTCCTCCAGCGACACCCCGCTGTTGAACCACAGCGCAATGCAGGTGTTGCGCAACGTGTTGGGCCCCAGGTGGCCAATGCCGCCTTCGGCCAGAACGGTATTGGGCAGCGCCTCGGCCATGAAGCCCTGAGGCGTCAGGCAGGTGGCGATGTGCTCCTTGCAGATGTTGTACAGGCCTTTGGGGGCAATCGCCGTGCCGATCTTGTCGCCCAGGATCAACCGGCTTTGGGCGTCGATGTGGCCGATGCTGCGCACCGCCAGCCAGTCATGCAGCGCCTTGCTGGTGCGCGCATCGAGCAGCAGCAGCCGGGGCCGCAGGGTGCGCGGTTTTTTCACGCTCAGGGTGTAGCGAGGAAAAACTTCGAGCGCCAGCCAGTGCGAGCTTTCGGGCTGCAGCAAGGGAAGACCGGCATGCTCGAACGCCTGCGAAGCGTCCTCGGGCGAGCCTTCGTAGGGCTTGGCGTCGGCGATCGTCAGGTCGATGATCTCGCGCACCGTCAGCGCTGCGCGCATCATCAGGAGCAGCACCAGCCGGTTGCGCCGGTCTTTGTAGCCGTGGCCGCTGGGCAGGCCTTCGCGCAAGGCGATCCACATGTTGATGGGCAGCGCCAGCGACGGCACCCGCTCGGTGTCTCCGGGCTTGGCATTCACGGCCGGGTTGTCTTGCACAATGCCAACTGCCAGCGCATGCGCGTAGAGGTCATGGACGATTCGCCAGTAGCGGCGGATCGTCACCGGCGAGGTTTTCTTGGTTTTGGAGCGCGGCCCGATGGCATTGCAAAATCCGGTGATGTCGCTGGCCTGCGCGGCGTCCCATGCAATGCTATGGGAGGCGCAAAAAGTGAGCCACTTGCGCCAGATCAGTGAAGCCTGCTGCAGACCGGCTTTTCCCATTGGCTTGAGTTCGGCATTGTCCAACCGGGCAGCTTGCCAAAGGCCGAAATAGTCGTTTGGGTTCATGGCGAACAAATCCATCAGGTAGCGTGGGTGAAAGTTGCTAGGTGTTCGTTAAACGCGCTGGGCTTTTGCGGCCGTGCAGAGCCGGTGTTTCGGTGTCTACTGGTGCGGAGCCCAAATAAAATGAAAAAGCCCTCCGCCAGCGAACTCTGGGGAGGGCTTTTTTGTTTATGAAGTCAGATCGATTGAGCTAACTTCTCTTCTCGCTGCTTTTTCAGTTCAGCGATTTCCTGGTCAAGCTTGTTGTTTCCGCGAGTGGTAACAACAATTCCTACAATTGCGCAAACAATTCCGCCAAGCATCCAGATGAATCCCGGGCTTAGAGAGGTAATTTCATTCAAGATATTTCCCTTTCCTTTTTCAACTCGTTCTTAGATTTTATCGTTCTCGCACTGCGCGAAAGCGCAAGGCTATAAAAAACGAAAATAACGAACCACACTCCAATAATCGGATTGTCCAATTTGCTACCGGTTTCCCATCCCAAAATACTAGGCACGATGGCACCGTAAAAGGCTGCATTCCCCGCTATCGTACTTAACCAATTGACATCTCCTTCTGACTCGTAAAACGAGACCAATGAAGATTTCAGCTTTTCAAGCAGATCAATGTTTACCAACGACCACCAAAGGGCCACTGGTAGACCACAAAGCACAAACCAGGTAATTCTCAATTTTTCCACTCAGTTCTCCAGGCTTCAAAAAAACCCGGAGACACCTTTCCCCTGGGGGTTTGGCATCCCCAGGAGCGTTCAATCATTTTTTTTTCCGCATTTGCGAATGGTTGAATCACAATTATGGCAGTGTTGCGCCTGTGGTGCATGATGGCTATTTGTTGCGCCGTGCATGCCGGTGTATCAAAGCTGCGACAGGTGCCGCAACAGCCACTGCTGCGCTTTGTATTTGATCTGTCCAGAGCGGGTCACAC
>JAYWDL010000530.1:0-2944 GCA_043779865.1 Polaromonas sp. | reverse complement strand
ACATGCCCGCCCGTGGCCTTGTGATGCGTGCGTGACATGATGCGCTGGGATTCGACGTGTTCGCGGTCAAACATCAGCACATGTGCTTCGGAACCGTCAATCCAGACAACGGCGTGGTAGGTGCTCATAAATTTCTCCCGGTAATAAGTTTGAAAAAGTGAGGTGACGGGGCTCAGGCAGTTGCCGACTTCCCGTGGCTGTTTTCCCACTTGTCCTGGCAGTCGATGCAGCGAGCGGCTTCAGGCGCAGCATGCAGCCGCGGGGCAGGAATGTCAACGCCGCAATCCATGCACTGGCCATACACACCGTCTTCGATGCGCTTCAGGGCCGCGTCAACGGCGACGAGTTCGGCGGTTTCACGCGCGTCCAGCGCAAATTCCAGATCGCGTTCGGTGGCCACCTGTGCCCTGGAATCCTCAGGCCGCCCAAAATGCGCGGCCGATGCCTCGGCGCGGCCAACAGTGCCGCCGCGCAGGCCGGCAATCTGGGCCAGCAAAGTTGTTCGCTGCAGCAGCAGCTCCTTCTTGAAGGGAGCGGTGAGTTGCTTGTCCATGAATAAAACCCTCAGTAGATGGAAAGGCTAACTATGCGCTGAATAGCGTCACTCGTGTTTGACTTGGGGCAATGAATAAGTCAATTTTGCAAAGTCCATATCTTTGTAAATCAACAACTTTTGAGGTTTGAGTACACGACTCTTCTTGGCGGAGGCGATTTCGTCAAGTCAATCGGCGTGAACCACGCGATGGACGGCGAAGTCATGATCGCCTACCAGATGAACGGTGCAGACATTGCGCTGCTCAATTGCTATCCGGTCAAACTGATCGTACCGGGCTACTACGGCACCTACTGGGTCAAGTACCTACTCGGCTGCGCTTGCGGTGGGCGAGTCAGGAATAACTCGTGCCGGTTCAATAGCGAGTTGCACTCTTACTCTGTTCGCTTGACCAAACATGTAAAGAAAAAGCCGCAATGTTTGCACATTGCGGCTTTCTTTTGGTGGGCCCCCCGTGAGTCGAACACGGCACCAACGGATTATGCTTACCAACTACGGTTTTCACCGCCCCTTTCAGGTTTGTGGTCTGGACTGTCTCTTGTCATTACGACTTGCCCGTACAGTCTCTACACGTTCTCTCTAACTGAGAGCTTCGCTCGGGATTGCCACGGTTTTGACACCAGAGGTTTCCCCGAATTTGAGCAATTCTACTGAGGGGCAGAGTTAACTTACCCCAAAGCAACCCATCTTGTATCCCCCGTACTCAAATGAGCTGTAGAGGGTTACACGCTAAGTCCGCTGCTCTAACCAAGCATGAGCTAGAGGCCCTAAAAACTGTAATTATCTCACTGTTAAACCGGTATCAATACACGCTCTTTGTTGTAGCCTGGGTGTAGCTTTTTAAGTTTTAGCAAAAACTTAAATCAACCTAACCCTATGATTTTATTGTATTTTTTAGGTTAATTCGGGAGATTATGAGTCCTCTACTCTAACCAACTGAGCTAACGACCCTTCCACTGACAGATTGTAATTGTTCTATTTGCTGTGGCTCAGGGCGGTACTGACCAGTTTGGAGGTGATATCGACAATCTGGATCATTTTTTCGTAGGGCATGCGCATCGGGCCAATCACGCCCAGCGTTCCGACGACCTTCCCATCAACCTCGTACGGCGCGGTGACCACTGACAACTCCTGATAGGGAATCACCTGGCTTTCGCCGCCGATGTATATCCGCACGCCCTCGGCCCGACTGGAAACGTCGAGCAGGCGCATCAGCTGCGCCTTTTGCTCGAACAGATCGAAGAGCTTGCGCAGATTGCCCATGTCGCTTGAAAAATCACTAACCGCCAGCAGGTTGCGCTCACCCGAAACAACGACTTCATCGCGCGATTCGATGGCTTCAGAGCTGACCAGAACTGCCGCCTGCATCAAGGAGGCGATTTCGCCCCTGAGCGCTTCAACCTCATTTTTCAGCCGCTCACGCACTTCTTCAATGGCCATGCCTGCATAGTGCGAGTTGAGAAAGTTCGATGCTTCAATCAACTGCGACTGGGTGTAGTCGGCTTCGGTGAAAATGACGCGGTTCTGGACATCGCCGTCGGGCGAGACGATGATTACGAGAAAACGCTTTTCAGACAGGCGCAAAAACTCGATATGCCGGAACACCGACGTGCGGCGCGGCGCCATCACCACCCCGACAAACTGTGACAGGCTTGAGAGCATGTGGGCCGCGTTGCTGATGACTTTCTGCGGCTGATCGGGCGCAATCCGCGATGCCGTCATGCGGCCAGGCGCAGACAGCGGGTCGCGCTGCGTGGTCAGCATGGTATCGACGAACAAGCGATACCCCCGGGCGGTGGGTATGCGGCCAGCAGAAGTATGCGGGCTGACAATCAGGCCGAGCTCCTCCAGATCGCTCATCACATTGCGGATGGTGGCCGGAGACAGGTCGATGCCGGAAGCCTTGGACAAGGTGCGCGAACCGACTGGCTGGCCATCAGCAATATAGCGTTCAACAAGCGCTTTCAGCAACAAACGGGCGCGATCATCAAGCATGGGAACATTCTACGAAGCTTGGCAGTCATGTTGTGATGTAATTTGCCGATGAAGTCGCAATTTCGCCATGTCGCACTGATCGGCAAGTACCAGGCCCATGGCTCCCGTTCCGCCCTGGAAGACATCGCGCATTTTCTGGGCACGCTGGGCTGCGAGGTCGCCCTTGAGAAAGACACCGCGAACAATACCGGTTTGAGTCAGTTTCCAACGCTTGATGCAGCCGGAATCGGAGCCCATTGTGACTTGGCCCTGGTCGTCGGCGGCGACGGCACCATGCTGGGCATTGGCCGTCTGCTGGCCCAATTTGGCGTTCCTGTGGTCGGCATCAACCAGGGCAGGCTCGGCTTCATCACCGACATTGCCTTTGAAGATTACCAAAATACGCTCAAGCCCATG
>JAYWDL010000529.1:0-2949 GCA_043779865.1 Polaromonas sp. | reverse complement strand
AGGCTGGCAATGCCGGCGGGCAGGGCGCCAGCGCGAATGCGCTTGAGTCCCTGCGCGACCAGGCGGCGGTTGTTGGCATCGAGTTTGACGACGTCGGCGACGGTTCCCAGCGCGACCAGCGGCAGCAGCGTGTCCAGCTTCGGTTGCGTGGCCGCGTCGAACAGGCCGCGCTCGCGCAACTCGGCGCGCAGCGCCAGCAGCACATAAAACATCACGCCCACGCCAGCCATCGATTTGCTCTCAAATTCGCAATCAGGCTGGTTCGGGTTGACGATCACATCGGCGAGCGGCAGTACCACCTGTCCGTCTGCAAGCGCTGGCAAATGGTGGTCGGTGACCAGCACCTGCATACCCAGTGCCTTGGCCCGGGCAACGCCGTCGATGCTGGCAATGCCGTTGTCCACCGTCACCAGGACGTCGGCGCCGCTGGCCTTGACGCGCTCGGCGATCGGCGCGGTCAGGCCATAGCCGTCAATCACCCGGTCCGGCACGAGGTAGCCCACATGACGCGCGCCCAGCAGGCTCAAGCCCCGCACCGCCACGGCACAGGCGGTGGCGCCGTCGCAGTCATAGTCGGCGACGATGCAGATTTTTTTGTCGGCCGCCATGGCATCGGCCAGCAATCGCGCAGCTTCCCGCGTGCCCCGCAGTGAGGAGGGCGGCAGCAACCTGGCCAGACCGTCGTCAAGCTCTTCGGCGCAATGGACGCCGCGCGCCGCATAAAGCTGCGCCAGCAAAGGGTGAATCCCCGCCTGCTGCAGCACCCAGACGCTGCGCGGCGGCACGTCGCGTACCTGTATTTTCATGATGTGGTGTCGGAACCTGCGTTAAGCGTGAGTTTTACTATGATTTTTATAGCTGCTGAAGCACGTCCAACGTGCGGGAAGCAGCGAAAAGGCTTGAAATCCGGCTTCGCAGGCTGATGCGGCCGGATTCAAAGGTCTGGGCGCTGTGCTCGCCGCACAGCGTCAGGCGGACTGTCTCACCCGCCTTCTGCCGGGCCAGCAATTGGGCAATTTCGTCAGCATCCAGTGTGTCCCACGCCTGCGCATACGCAGGCCAGTCCTCCTTGAAAACAGCTTCTGCCAGGTTGCGCGGAACGCTGACACCTGTCGTGGTTGGCACATAACCCGCTGGCAGCGCCCCGGTGCCGCTGATCCAGAACGAATTGACCGGCATCTGCCGTCCAGCGTCCCGTGCATCGTTGAACGGATGCGTGTAGAGCAGCATCTGCATTTCATTTTGCAGACGGCGCAGGGTTCTGGCCGCGACGCTTTTCACTGCATGTAATTCGCTAGCCCCCGAGGAGGATGAACTTGCCTGGGGCGGCCCGGCACTGCGTTCGGCATTGCCTGCGTCGGGCAGCCACGCATCCACATTGCGGGCCAGCACCCGGTCCAGCGAGGCGGTAGGCAGGGTGCGAAACAGCTCGCCCTCGGCCAGCCAGCGCTCGGGCGTCAGGTAGTGAAGGGTGATGCCGTCGGTCTCAAAATAGGGCTGCATGACCGCAAGCAGTTCGCGGGACTCGTCTTCACGCAAGGCCAGCGCCGCCGGGTCGCTTAAGGTCGCATGCAGATGCCCCATGGCCCAGTGGCAAGGCGTGATCCAGGCCCAGGCTTTGTCGTTAGCCACTTGCAGCTTGCCTGCCGCATCTCTGGCCGCCCAGGGAATCAGGCCATCCGGAGTTTCGTTGTCAGCCAGCCCGAATGCCTGGGCCAAAGCACGCTCGTGGGGCGGGGAGAGCGAGTTGGCGTCGCCGATATCGGTGTGTATCCGCTTCATGCCCTTCAGCAGTTGGCTCAGGCGCTGCATGCCGCCCTGATGCAGCGCTTGCACGGCAGGCAGCCAGGATTCAGCGCTGCACGCCGCAAAAGGAATCAGCAAGTGGGACGTTAATTTGGGGCGCATCGCCCTATTGTCCGGGATGCCACAATCCCAGCTATGCAAATCCCCTATGAGTTGATTCTGGGCTGGCGCTATACCCGCGCTGGCCGCGCGACCCGGCGCAATGGCTTTATTTCCTTTATTTCGGGCGTGTCCATGCTGGGCATTGCGCTGGGTGTGGCCGCGCTGATCATTGTGCTGAGCGTGATGAACGGATTCCAGAAGGAAGTGCGCGACCGCATGCTGGGTGTGATCTCGCACATCGAGGTGTTCGCCCCGGGCGGCGGCGCGCTGGCCGATCCGCAGAAAACACTGGCTGAAATCAGGTCCAACCCGCAAGTTGTTGGTGCTGCAACTTTCATAGCAGCCCAAGCCCTGCTGGCGCGCGGAGAAGACATGAAGGGCACCATGGTGCGCGGCATTGACCCGGCGCTGGAAGGGCAAGTCACCGACCTGGCGGTGGAGTTGGAGAAAACCGCCTTTCCCAAGCTCGTCAGCGGCGGCTTTGGCGTGGTGCTGGGCGGCGAACTGGCGCGCGCCATGGGCGTACGCGAAGGCGACACCGTCACCTTGATTGCGCCCAGCGGCCAGGTTACGCCGGCCGGCGTGGTGCCGCGCCTGAAGCAGATGACGGTCGTCGGCACCTTTGATTCGGGCCACTTCGAATACGACTCGGCGCTGGTCATGATGCACCAGGACGACGCCGCCAAAATTTTCCGGCTCGAAGGGCCGACCGGCATCCGCATCAAGCTCAAGGATCTGCACCAGGCGCGGCAAGTCGCTCAGGAGTTGTCCAGAAGTCTGAGCGGCGACTTGCTGATTCGCGACTGGACGCGGCAGAACAAGACCTGGTTTGCTGCGGTGGAGCTTGAAAAACGCATGATGTTTATCATTCTCACTCTCATCGTCGCCGTGGCCGCATTCAACCTGGTCAGCACGCTGGTGATGACGGTGACCGACAAGCGTGCTGACATTGCCATTTTGCGCACCCTGGGCGCCAGTCCCCAAAGCATCATGGGGGTTTTCATGGTTCAGGGCGCCATGGTCGGCGTGATTGGTACGCTC
>JAYWDL010000528.1:0-8501 GCA_043779865.1 Polaromonas sp. | reverse complement strand
TTTCAGTTCAAATTTACCGCCTCTGGCTCATTCCTGCTTGGAAATACGGCCTCTGTTCAGGCTCATACCTCGTTGGACAAGGCTCAGACTTGACTTTGTGTTGTGCTGGGGTTTCCCTTGAACCAGCCGAAATAGATAGCTCAAGTCGATGAATTTTTTTTCCTACTCGCCGAAAAATATTTCGCAAACTCTTGCACGGTACGTTGTGGGCAATCGATGCGATGCAGTGGCGAAGCACCGCGGTGGCACCGGAATCAGCCCGCATCCTTGCCGATAAATCGCAATTGACGCAAATCCAACTGGCTGAATAAAAGTGTCTGCGCTTCGAATTTGAGTCGGCTTGCGCTACACGCCGATTTCGTCCAGAATCCCTTCGCTGGAATGTTGCTGCTGCATGGCCCACATGTCGGCGTAGCGTCCGTTGGCGGCCAGCAGGGCGGCGTGGTTGCCGCGCTCGACGATGCGGCCGTGGTCCATCACCAGAATCTCGTGCGCATCAACCACCGTGGACAAGCGGTGCGCGATCACCAGCGTGGTCTTGTTCTGGGCGGTGGTGCGCAGCTCGCTCTGGATGGCGCGCTCGTTGGCCGAGTCGAGCGCCGAGGTGGCTTCGTCGAAAATCACCACCGGCGGGTTTTTCAGCAGCGTGCGCGCAATTGCCACGCGCTGCTTTTCGCCGCCCGACAGTTTCAGGCCGCGCTCGCCGACCATCGTTTTGTAGCCCAGCGGCGTCGAGGCGATGAAGTCGTGGATGCGCGCGGCTCTGGCGGCCTCCTCGACCTCTTCATGCGTGGCGCCGGGCTTGCCGTAGGCGATGTTGTATTCGACCGTGTCGTTGAACAGCACCGTGTCCTGCGGCACGATGCCGATGGCGCGCCGCACGCTGGCCTGGGTGACGTACTTGATGTCCTGCCCGGCAATCGTGATGCGGCCCTGCTGCACATCGTAAAAGCGGTAGAGCAGGCGGGCCAGCGTGGATTTGCCAGCGCCTGACGAACCCACGACCGCCACCGTTTTGCCGGGAGGGATTTCAAAACTGACGTTGTGCAGGATCGGCCGCGCCCCTGCGGCATTGCCCGCACTTCCCGTGTCGTAGGCAAAGCTGACGTTTTCGAAACGCACGGCGGGCGAGGCAGCAATGCGGATGGGTTGCGCGCCCGGCTCGTCGGCAATTTCGCGCTCGCGCTCCATCAGCGTGAACATCTTTTCCAGATCCGTCAGGCTCTGCTTGATTTCGCGGTAAATCACGCCCAGGAAACCCAGCGGAATATAGAGCTGGATCATGAAGGCGTTCACCATCACCAGATCGCCCAGCGTCATCCGGCCATCGACCACGCCCTGCGTGGCGCGCCACAGCATCGCCACCAGCCCGAACGCAATGATGAGCTGCTGTCCGGCATTGAGCATGCTCAGCGTTTTCTGGCTCTTGATGGCAGCCTGACGGTAGCGCTTCAGGTTTTCGTCGTAGCGCTTGGCTTCAAATTCTTCGTTGTTGAAGTACTTGACGGTTTCGTAATTTAAAAGCGAGTCAATCGCGCGGCTGCTGGCCGACGAATCGAGCTCGTTCATGGTCTTGCGGAACTGGGTGCGCCATTCGGTCACCGTGACGGTGAAGAAGATGTAGAACACCAGCGCAATAATGGTGATGCCCGCAAACCAGACGTCGAACTTGATGGCCAGCAGGCTCAGCACCAGCGTCACCTCGATCAGCGTCGGGATGATGCTGTAGAGCGAATACGAGATCAGCGAATGCACGCCGCGCGTGCCGCGCTCAATGTCGCGTGTCATGCCGCCGGTTTGCCGCTCCAGGTGAAAGCGCAGGCTGAGCGCATGCAGATGACGAAACACTTCAAGCGAAATGCGACGCGCCGCGCCTTCGGTGGCCTTGGCAAAAACCAGCTCGCGCAGTTCGGTGAACAGCGTGGTCGACAGGCGCAGCAGGCCATAGGCCAGCAGCAGCGCCACCGGCACCACCAGAATGGCTTGCACATCGCCAGGCTTGAAACTCATGGTATCGACCAGGTTTTTCAGCAGCAGCGGCACGCCGACATTGGCCAGCTTGGCGCCCAGCATAAAGGCCAGGGCGGCCAGGGCGCGCCATTTGTACTCCCACAAATAGGGAAACAGCCGCTTGAGCGTGTCCCAGTCCGAACGCGGAGGCACAGGCGCCGCGCGGGAGCCCGCCGCCGTCATGGCAGGCGCAGGAAAAGAATCAGCAGTAGAAGCTCGGGAGCGCATACGTCACAATCGTTGGAGTTATTTTCATCCACAGAGATTGTGCCTATGTCCTTCGAATCAAGCGCCTTCCCCGGCAATACTGCCCCCAGCATTCCGGCCGTACCTGCAAGCGCCGACCTGCAAGCCCTGCATGTCCATCTGCCCACCGACAAGGAGCTGGTGCTCAAGGTGATTCCGATGCCGGCCGACTGCAATGCCAACGGCGATATTTTTGGCGGCTGGGTGATGGCGCAGGTGGATCTGGCCGGCTCGGTGGTGCCGGCGCGTTATGTCGATGGCCGCATGGCGACCGTGGCGGTCAACCAGTTCATCTTCAAGCAGCCGGTGCGGGTCGGCGACATCCTGTCGTTTTTTTCGGCTGTCACACGCATCGGCAACACGTCGATCACGGTGCAGGTCGAGGTATTTGCCGAGCGTTTCCGTGCGCAGGGCCGCTACATCAAGGTCACCGAGGCCAGCCTGACCTATGTGGCGATTGACGATGCGGGCAAGCCGCGCAAGATCGTCAAAAACTGATTGCTATTTATTTGATAGCTGGTAGCGCCCGCAGGTCATGCGGGGGAAGCGGTTTTTACCTGTATTTCAGCGCGCGAGGCCACCCGCCGCGAACGCCAGCAGTATGAGAATGAACCCGTTAGGTGAACACCATGAATTCACAAACCTTAAATGACGATGACGACATGCCCGCCGAGATTGATTTCTCGGGCGGCAAGTGCGGTCAGTTCTACAAGACCCATGCGCAACTGAATTTGCCGGTGTACCTGGAGCAGCAGGTGCAGGCCACTCTGGCCGCGCTGGCCAGCGCCAAGGGGGTGGACTTCTCGGCGCTGATCAATGACTTGCTCAAGAAAGATATCGAGCTCTTTGAGATGGCGCGGCAAGACTGCAGCAGCGGCTAAAGAAGAAAGCGACCTGTTCCCCACAGCTTTAGCGGCCAGGGGTGGCGGGTGGCTTCTTGTTTTAGAAATCAAGAAACAAATCGGCTGCTCGCGCATATGGATACTACGTAGACAGCTATCGAATTGGTAGCGAATCATCCCCGACCATCGGTTGCTTTGGCGCTAACAAGTCGCTGAACGAAAAATAAGTGAATCGCCAACGCCGGAACGATCTCCTCAGCCACCCACTGCAGCCCGAAACTTTAGTTAAGCGACGGCGCCAGGCTTTTTGAGCTTCCTGTTTGCGTCGTCATGTAATTCGCCGATCCGGCTGTCTAGCGGCGTGATGAAAGAATTGTGTTGCCAGCCCGGAAGCATGCTGTGGCCCTCGGTATCGACTTCCTCAAAATTGCTTTTGTAAGCGTACGCTGATGTATGACTGTCTGAATCCAGCGTTAAGGGCGAGAATCCGCTGTCGCGGATACGGCGTTGCCGATTTAGCGCCGTGCTTAGCTTGAGTCGGGCTTCCGCTAACAGCGCTTGTTCAAGTTCTCGCTCACGTTCTACGCGAGACTTTTTTGGCAGCGATGGTTCGGGCGGCGTAGACGCTGGATCGGTTGGAACTGTTTCGCCTAAGAAATCGCTGCGAATCTCGGCAGTAGTCGGCAAGCTTTTAGACTTGAGGACGTAATAAGCGACGCCGCACTGAGCCAGCAAGGTTTGCTTAAGGTGCCGGTTGCTGGTCGCCAGGCCGTTGCGGCCCATTACGTCGGCGCAACCAACTACATGTCCGTCCGGCGAGCAGACAGTAAAAGTACAGTACACCCTGTGCAGCAATTTGTACCAGTCCTGTCCCTGCTCGCGTTCAAGAGGCTGGGTAAAGCGTATTACCGGAATTTTGACGCCGACATGATGCAGGGGAAAGGTTTTGCACAGCCAGTGCCAAACCTGACATTCTTCAGTGTTTACCAGCAGGCGCGCGGACAGCGGCCAGCTTGCGGGAATCGATTGGCGAATACCCACTGCGCGTCGGGCAAGCCATGCGTAGAACAATGCGCCACCGGCGACACAACCAAGAGCACTGAGCACTGCCATCCAGATGTAGCTGTTAAATTGGTTCAATTGGTATTCCTGATGTTTTCTACAGGTTACTCTAAAACGAGATATTTGCAAGCATTTGTAAGTATTTCATCCGCTTGATTATCAGCACATGTCGCGCCTGGCGGCGTTCGCATGCGCAACTTTTAATATGCGCAATAGCGACAGGTCTATACGGTAATTGGCTGTTTAGTTGCGCCTGCCGCACCCTCCACTAACGTTTCACGCCCGAGACCGACGCGGCGGTGCCTGGCGAGCTTGACATCGACTGCAGGGTCAACAACCACGCAACCCACAGTCACCCGAAGATCAAGGCGTGGCTGGCAAGCAGGTCGCGCTGGCACACTGCATTTCATTGCAAGCTGTAACTTCCAGCCAAACCAGGTCGAGCGATTCTTCGCGCTGATCACCGACAAGGCCATCCGGCGGGGCTTGTTCAGCAGCTTCACCAGTGTCAAAAGGCGGGTGCAGTGCATCATTCAGTTTGTCTCGCACCACAACACCAACTGCCAGCCGTTTTGCCGGGCTTCCTGCGCCGGTTCGATCCTTGAAAAACTCCATCGACTTTGCTCACGTATTGGCAAAACAGGACACTGGCTGCCGGCCTGGGCTTTGCGGATGTTTATCTGATCAATCAGCACGCTATTGATTTAATAGCATCCAGCGCCTGTTCTTATTGGGCTTTAGGCATTATTTGACCCATAAAATCGGGCTGACCTCAAAATCCAAGTGCAACACCATCATCAAACCAGGAGTGTTGTATGGCAAAAGAATTACGTGCATCCAAGCGATATGGAGCGAGCGCTCATTCAAGCCAAGTTAGAGACAGGCTCTGCCTCGACCATCAGCCGCGTAGGTCAACGGCGGATTGTTTGCAGCGCCTGCGCAGCCCGGCCTGCATTGCTATTGAATAGAGAGCTGCTTGTGCCCGCAGGCCGTGCGTCAAAGCCATAAATCAATGGAAAATAAGGTTTCTTGGGGGAAATCCTGGCAAACGCGCTAAATTAGGCGGTATGAAAAAAATTCTGATTTTCGGCGGCACCGGTTTTGTCGGCACCCAGGTTTGCGAAAAACTCAACCAGTTGTCATGCCGCGTGACCGTGGCCACACGCCGCAGCGACAACGCGCGGCACCTGCAACTCCTGCCGCTGGTGGACGTGGCCGAAATCGACCTCCATGACAGCGCGGCGCTGGCCGCCCTGGTGGCCGGGCACGACGCCGTGGTCAACCTGATTGGCATCCTGCACGGCTCGGAAGAGGCGTTTCAAAAAGTGCATGTGAAATGGCCGCTGGAACTGGTGCGCGCCTGCAAGGCCAGTGGTGTGCGGCGCATCGTTCACATCAGCGCGCTGGGCGCTTCGCTTGACTCGGCGTCAAAGTACCAGCGCAGCAAGGCGCGCGGACAAGCGGCGTTGCTGGGTTCCGGGCTGGACGTGACGGTGCTGCGCCCCAGCGTCATGTTTGGCGCTGACGACAGCTTCCTCAACACCTTTGCCCGGCTGCAGCAGGTGTTTCCTGTGATTCCGCTGGCAGGCAGCCAGGCGCGCTTCCAGCCCGTATGGGTCGAAGACGTCGCCAGCGCGGTGGTGCATTGCCTGCAGGACACCAGCACCATCGGCCAGGTTTTTGAAGCCTGCGGCCCCCAGGTGTTTACGCTCAAGCAACTGGTGCAACTGGCAGGACGCTACGCCGGCATCAATCACGGCAAGGGCAGACCGGTGATCGGACTGCCCAACGCGCTGGCGCGGCTGCAGGCATGGTTCATGGAACTCGCGCCCGGCGACCCTGTGTTGAGCCGGGACAACCTGGACGCCATGAAAACCGACAACGTGGCCAGCGGCCAGTTGCCCGGCCTGCAGGCGCTGGGCATCACGCCCGCCGCGCTGGACGCGATTGGCCCCACGTATCTGGGCGCGCGTGGCCTGCGTAGTGGGCTGATGGCCAAGCGCAAGACGGCAGGCCGGTTCTGAAACGCCCCCACGCTTGCAACTGCGTGTGCTGCGCTGCCCCCAGAGGGGGCTGAACTCCGCTTGGGGCGGCCCGGCGCTTCGTTCGCCGCTGTAGCATGGCGACCCCTGCTACTTTGGCCATTTACATTTCACCCCGGAAGACCGGAGATTCAATGCTCAAACTCTACATCGGCAATAAAAACTATTCGTCCTGGTCAATGCGCCCGTGGGTGCTGCTCAGGCAGGCTGGCATTCCGTTTGAAGAAATCCGCATCCGCTTTGATTCGTTTGACGCGGGTTCCGAATTCCGGAAACAAATCAGCAGCGTCAACCCGGCGGGCAAGGTGCCGGTGCTGGACGACGACGGTCTGATCGTGTGGGACACGCTGGCCATTGCCGAGTATGTGGCCGAGCGTTTCCCCGAAAAAAAACTCTGGCCACCAAACGTTCAGGCCCGAGCCCGGGCGCGCAGCATCTGCGCCGAAATGCACAGCGGTTTTGGCGCCCTGCGCGCGGCCTGCCCCATGAATATTGAAGCCGACCTGGCGGGCACCGGCCAGCTGATCTGGCACGACAAGCCTGCTGTGCGCGCTGATGTAGCGCGCCTCATCGCCATGTGGCGCGAACTGCTGGCCGAGCACAAAGGGCCGATGCTGTTTGGCGAATTCAGCATTGCCGACGCGTTTTTTGCACCGGTGTGCATGCGGCTGAAAGCCTATGCCCTGCCGGTGCCGGATGACATTGCCGCTTACATCGGGCAACTGTGCGCCCTGCCCGGCGTGAAAGCCTGGATCGACGGCGCGCTGGCGGAAAACGATTTCCGCGAATTTGAAGAACCCTACCGAATCAAACGCTAAAACCGCAGAAAGCAAGCGTCCTCATGGTCACCATTTACCTGCGCTACGTACTCGATGCCACCAAACTGAAGGAATTTGAGCACTACGGCAAACTGTGGATTCCTCTGGTCGAAAAATTCGGCGGCCAGCATCACGGCTATTTCATGCCCAGCGAAGGGGCCAACAACATCGCACTGGCGTTGTTTACCTTTGACAGCCTGGCGACCTACGAAAGCTATCGTCAGCGCTCCTTCGAAGACCAGGACTGCCAGGCCGCATTCAAGTACGCGGAAGACACCCGTTGCATCATCAGCTACGAGCGCAGCTTTTTCCGCCCCGTGTTTTCCTGATTTTCGGCCCGGACGGCGCTGCATCGGCGCTGACTTGAGCCGCTAAACTGCCCCCATGGAAATTTACATGGTAGGCGGCGCGGTGCGCGATAAATTGCTGGGCTTGCCGGTGCAAGACCACGACTGGGTGGTGGTGGGCGCTACGCCCGAAGATTTGACGGCCCAGGGCTTCCTGCCGGTGGGCAAGGATTTTCCGGTGTTCCTGCATCCGCACACTCGCGAAGAATATGCGCTGGCGCGCACCGAGCGCAATAGCGCACGCGGCTACCGCGGCTTCGAGGTGTACGCTGCGCCCGACGTAACGCTGGAGCAGGACCTGGCGCGGCGCGACCTTACTATTAATTCAATAGCAGCTCCTGCCCATCCAGAAAGCGCCAAAGACACATTTGAGCCTGATTTTGAGGCCTTGATCGATCCTTACGGCGGCCAGCAGGACCTGCAGCACAAAGTCCTGCGCCATGTCACCGACGCGTTCCGCGAAGACCCGGTGCGCATCTTGCGGCTGGCCCGCTTTGCGGCCCGGTTTGCTGATTTTTCGGTGGCGCCCGAAACCCTGGCGATGATGCGGGACATGGTGGCGCATGGCGAAGTCGATGCGCTGGTGCCCGAGCGCGTCTGGCAGGAACTGGCGCGCGGCCTGATGGAAGACCAACCCTCGCGCATGCTGGAAGTGCTACGCGAATGCGGCGCCTTGCAAAAGCTGCTGCCTGAAGTTGCCCGGCTCTGGGGCGTTCCGCAGCGCGCCGACTACCACCCCGAAGTCGATACCGGCATTCACCTGATGATGGTGCTGGACATGGCCGCGCAGCTCGATGCGCCCCTGCCGGTTCGTTTTGCCTGTTTGTGTCACGACCTGGGCAAGGGCACGACGCCCGCCAACGTGCTTCCGAAGCACATTGGCCATGAAGAGCGCAGTGCCCGGCTGCTCAAGGGCGTGTGCCAGCGCTTGCGCGTGCCGGTCGATTGCCGCGAAATTGCCGATGTGGTGGCGCGCGAGCACGGCAACATTCACCGCAGCAGCGAGTTCAGCGCGGCGGCGGTGGTGCGCCTGCTGGAGCGCTGCGATGCGTTTCGCAAGCCGCAGCGTTTTGCCGACATTTTGCTGGCCTGCGAGTGCGATGCGCGGGGTCGCCTGGGGCTGGAATCCTCACC
>JAYWDL010000527.1:0-8520 GCA_043779865.1 Polaromonas sp. | reverse complement strand
CGCTTTCGGGAGCGCTGTATTTGCCGCTTGAAGCGGGCCACCTCCTGCACCGCACCACGCTGGTCAACGGCGCCGTGCTGCTGGCCAATGTGCTGATCGTGGGATTCATGGCGTTTCAGCTCTGGCGCCGCAGCCATCAAAGGCGCGGAAAGCCGGCTGGCGGCTGAGTCGCCTGAACGCTGAAAAAAAGTGTGAAGCCCGCCGATAAGCCGGATTTTGTGCGCCGGGCTTCCTTGCGGTTGCCCGGTGTGACCGCCATTAATCTGGGCCGGGGGTCGCCCACCCGGCTCGGTGCTACCTACCCGCCAGCCATTCCTGCGGACCACAGAATGTAGAAAATGCAGCGAACTGCACCTCTTCGGGCTGGCCTACTTGGTATTGCTGCGCGTAGAGATTGCCCGTTTCACCCGGACTTAACCGGCTCGTCTCTGTTGCTCTGATCCTCACCTCACGGTGGAGAGGTGTTACCTCCTACGCTGTCCTGTGCAGTCCGGACGTTCCTCCAGTGCCTGGTTTCCCAGATTGCACCAGCGGCGGTCTGGCAGACTTCACCCCTCTATTATGGCAGTGCGCCACAATGCGCTTGAATCACCCCCAACCCACAAGGAGCCCCATGAGAGCCGACAACATTCTGCAAACCATTGGTAACACGCCCCATGTCCGCATCAACCGCCTGTTTGGCCCGAATGCCCAGGTCTGGATCAAGTCCGAGCGCGCCAACCCGGGCGGTTCGATCAAGGACCGCATTGCGCTGGCGATGGTCGAAGATGCTGAAAAGTCGGGCGCCCTGAAGCCCGGCGGCACCATCATCGAGCCGACCTCGGGCAACACCGGCATCGGCCTGGCCATGGTCGCGGCCGTGAAGGGATACAAGCTGGTGCTGGTCATGCCCGACAGCATGTCGGTCGAGCGCCGCCGTCTGATGCTGGCCTATGGCGCCAGTTTTGATTTGACGCCGCGCGAAATAGGCATGAAGGGCGCCATTGCCCGCGCCCAGGAGCTGGTGGCGGCAACGCCCGGCGCCTGGATGCCGCAGCAGTTCGAGAACCCGGCCAACATTGATGTTCATGCCCGCACTACGGCGCAGGAAATCCTGGCGGACTTTCCGGACGGGCTGGACGCCTTGATCACTGGCGTGGGCACCGGCGGCCACCTGACGGGCTGCGCCAGGGTGCTCAAGGCCGTCTGGCCGCGGCTCAAGGTGTTTGCCGTCGAACCGACGGCCTCGCCGGTGATCTCGGGCGGCCCCCCTGCGCCGCACCCGATTCAGGGAATAGGCGCAGGCTTCATTCCCAAAAACCTCGACACCAGCCTGCTTGACGGCGTGATTCAGGTTGATGCCGAACCGGCCCGCGAGATGGCGCGCCGCTCTGCCAGCGAAGAGGGGATGCTGGTCGGCATTTCATCAGGCGCCACGCTGGCCGCCATTGCCCAAAAGCTGCCAGAGTTGCCCGCTGGGGCGAGGATTTTGGGTTTCAACTACGACACGGGCGAACGTTACCTGTCGGTCGAAGGCTTTTTTCCCGCCTGAACGGAATGAGTTGTCCCTGCCGCTGCACGGTGAATGCAGCGGCAGGCGATCCATCCGCCTTTATCATTGCCCCCTTCTGCTTGATAACCACAAGCCACGAACCGGACACCCATGCTGCGACTGACTGAAATCAAACTCCCGCTAGCCCACGCTGAAAACGCGTTGCGGGATACCCTCCTCCACACCCTCCACATCAAGCCGGCCGACCTGACGGGCTTTACCGTGTTCAAGCGCAGTTTTGACGCGCGCAAGGCCGAGCTGATGCAGGTCTATATCGTCGATGTGGAACTGGCCAACGCGGACATTGAAGCCGCGCTACTGCGCCAGCACGCCGGCAACCCGCACATCCTGCCGACGCCTGACATGAGCTACCACCCGGCGGGGCAGGCACCGGCCAGGTTGCCGCTGCGCCCGGTGGTGGTCGGCTTTGGCCCCTGCGGCATGTTTGCGGCCCTGCTGCTGGCGCACATGGGCTTTAAGCCCATCGTGCTGGAGCGCGGCAAGACTGTACGCCAGCGTACCCGCGACACCTGGGGCCTGTGGCGTAAAAACGTGCTGAATCCCGAATCCAACGTGCAGTTTGGCGAAGGCGGCGCCGGCACGTTTTCGGACGGCAAGCTCTACAGCCAGATCAAGGACCCGCGCCACCTGGGCCGCAAGGTGATGCAGGAGTTTGTCAAAGCTGGCGCGCCGCCCGAAATCCTTTACGTCGCCCGGCCCCACATCGGCACGTTCAAGCTGGTCAAGGTGGTGGAAAACATGCGTGCGCAAATCGTCGCGCTCGGCGGCGAAATCCGGTTTGAGCAGCGCGTGACGGATGTGCGGATTGAAAGCGGTCCAGGCGGCAAGCACATCCGGGGCCTGACGGTACTGGACCAGGCCACCGGACAAACCCACGAGTTGCGCGCCGATCATGTGGTGCTGGCGCTGGGCCACAGCGCGCGCGACACCTTTGCCATGCTGCATGAGCGTGGCGTTTACATCGAGGCCAAGCCTTTTTCCATCGGCTTTCGGGTCGAACACCCGCAAGGCCTGATCGACCGTGCCCGCTGGGGCAAGCATGCCGGCCATACGCTGCTGGGCGCTGCCGATTACAAACTGGTGCATCACGCCAGCAATGGCCGCTCGGTGTACAGCTTTTGCATGTGCCCCGGCGGCACGGTGGTGGCCGCCACGTCGGAAGTCGGTCGCGTCGTGACCAACGGCATGAGCCAGTATTCGCGCAACGAGCGCAACGCCAATGCCGGCATCGTGGTGGGCATCGATCCGCGCGATTTTCCGGGTCATGAAGCCGGCGATGCGCTGGCCGGCATTGAGTTGCAGCGCCGGCTCGAATCCCATGCCTTTGTGCTGGGCGGCGGCAATTACGAGGCGCCAGGCCAGTTGGTCGGCGACTTTGTGGCGGGCCGCCCTTCCACCGCTCTGGGAAGTATCATGCCGTCGTACAAACCCGGCGTGGCGATAGGCGATTTGTCGTCCGCCCTGCCCGGCTACGCGATTGAAGCGATGCGCGAAGCCTTTCCGGCCTTTGGCCGCAAGATTAAGGGATTTGACACTCATGACGCCGTGTTGACGGGCGTGGAAACGCGCACCTCGTCGCCCATCCGGATGAGCCGCGGCGACGACCTGCACAGCGTCAATGTGCGCGGCCTGTACCCGGCCGGCGAAGGCGCGAGCTATGCCGGCGGCATTTTGTCGGCCGGCGTCGATGGCATCAAGGTGGCCGAAGCCCTTGCACGCAGTGTGCTGAGCGACGCCGAACATCTGCGGATCGCCGCCTGATGCCGTGTGCGGGCGACGGATAGGGGATACTTCGCCCTCGCACGCCATACAGGTTTGACTCACTTTTTTCCGGAACTGCGCCGACCCGCAGACCCATTCACCCAACCTGACAGAACTGATAGATGACTGATACCGCAATCCCATCCCCGGCCCCAGAAGGCGCGCGCGCGCCGACGCCGGCAAAGCACAAAAACCCGGCGCGCTCAGCCCGCACTGTTCACCCCGTGCTCCAGCAGCTTTTCGAGCTGTACCCCAAAATGTTTGGCGCGCACTTCCTGCCGCTCAAACTGGGCGTGTTCCAGGACTTGCTGGCGCTGCATCCCGACCTGTTCAAGCGCGACGAGCTGAAAGTGGCGCTGGGGCTGCACGCCCGGTCGACCCGCTACCTGGAGAGCGTGGCGGCGGGCCTTCAGCGTCACAATTTGCAGGGCGAACCGGTGGAGCCCGTCGCGCCCGAGCATATTCACCATGCCATCATGGAAGTGTTTCGCCGTCGTCAGGCGCGCTCGAATCAGGACCTGCGCCCGTATGCGCGGGCGCAGCTGATGGAGGCGATTGAAGCGTCCGGCCTGAGTCGGGAAGACTACCTGCTGTGCATTCGCCAGCAGGACGAGGTCTCGACAGCCTTGCTCGACGAGGCGTTTTCCGAACTGGGCGAACAGGCTGCCAAACGCGATGCGCTGCGCAAGACTTTTGAGGCCAGCGGCAAGACCGTCGCCGAGTTTGCCGACATGTATGGAATGGACCCGACTGAAGTGATCCAAACGCTGGAACGGGCACGCTTTGCCCAGGCGGCCCAGGCGACGGCGGCCGCAAAGGCCCAAGAATTGCCGCCTGAGGTGATGGCAACGGACACCAACGCTGCACCATGAAAAAGGCCGGCTAAAAGCCGGCTTCAGGAAAAGTGCAGACCCTTCAGCCTTGCGCGTTCTGCAGCGCCGCGATGCGCTCTTCAATTGGCGGGTGGGTGGCAAACAATTTGCCCATGCCGCCGGTGATGCCCATGGCTTCCACGGCCTTGGGTAATTCGCCCGGCTGCATGCCGCCCAGGCGGGCCAGCGCATTCATCATGGGCTGCTTGCGGCCCATCAGCTGCGCAGCGCCAGCATCGGCGCGGAACTCGCGGTGACGCGAAAACCAGGCCACGACGATGGCCGCCGCAAATCCCAGCACGATGTCGAGCACGATGGTGCTGACGTAGTAACCGATGCCGGGACCGGAGTTGTTGCTGTCGCCACGGCGCAAGAAGCTGTCCACCGCGTAACCAATCACCCGCGACAGGAACACCACAAAGGTATTCATCACGCCCTGAATCAGCGTCATGGTGACCATGTCGCCGTTGGCGACGTGCGCAATCTCATGGCCAAGCACCGCCTCGATTTCTTCCCGGGTCATGCCCTGCAGCAAACCGGTGGAAACCGCTACCAGCGACGAGTTCTTGAATGCACCGGTGGCAAAGGCATTGGGCGCACCTTCAAAAATACCGACCTCGGGCATGCCGATTTTCGCCTTGTCGGCCAGTTTGCGGACGGTCTCGACAATCCAGGCTTCGTCGGCGTTCTGGGCGTCATTTATCACGCGCACACCGGCGCTCCACTTGGCCACGGGCTTGCTGATGAGCAGCGAAATAATCGCACCGCCAAAGCCAATGACCAGCGCAAAGCCGAGCAGCATTGGCAGGTTCAGACCATTGGGCGTCAGAAAGCGATTCACACCGAGCAGGCTGGCCACAATGCCCAGCACGGCCACGACGGCAATGTTGGTCAGGATAAATAAAAAGATGCGTTTCATGAATTCTCCGTGGAGGTCGGTAACTAAAGCTGAATGGCTAAAAAGCCGAAGGCCGCTGTCAAGGTTTCTACCGCGGTACATGGGGATTTTTCGGCCCTAATCAAGCGCCTGACAGGGACCCTGATAAAGGGCGACGCAGGATTTTCTGGTTTGTTGTTTTATCTGCGGGGGCGAAAAACCATGGCGTCATCATAAAAGGAAAAGACTTCGTTTTCCGGCCACCAACCCGGTACGCCCAGCACTGGCAGGGGCAGGAAAGGCTTGGCTGAGAGTTTGTCCGCACCCAGATCATTGGCCACCCATTCATCCAGTTGTGCTATTGAATTGATAGCTGGTTGCGCACGGTAGACGTGCGCAGTGATAGGTTTTCGTGCATAAACCAGCTTTTCAAGCAGCGCATGGCCGAAGAGCACGAGTTGGGCCTGCTGCCAGAGCGGTCGCAGCCCGACAAAAAGCTGCTGCCAGTCCCGGGCGACCAGCGCATCCCACAGCGGCTGCGGCGCCAGCAAAAAGGCGGCGTTTTCGTCAAATACCGTCAGCGCATCGCGCACCGGGCCGCGCGCCCGGGCCACGCCTGCAGCGGCAATTTCGGCGGCTTGCAGCTGATTCAGCCGTTTCTTGGTTTTGGGAAAGCGCATCCAGCACAATCCATTAAAAAAGTCGTGTAGGCCCTCACGGCTCGGGCACTGTCCGCTATTGAAAATATAGCATTCGTAGGCTTCGCCGGGCGGCAGTTGACTTTGCGGCACAAAACGCACCGGGGCGCTGCGCTCGCGGTTCAACGCTTCGGGCAAGGCCGCACCGGCCAGGACGGCTTGCATCACCCGCTGCCCCGGCTCGCGCCAGATATCCAGCCAGGGCCGTTCCCAGTCGATGGCCTCCAGCGCTGGCAGGGGCACAGAAGCGGGCGCGTTGGCGGCCATCAGTTCCGGGTCGGTCTGGACTGCCTTTTGTCGCGCACCATCACGGTCGATTTGCCTTCATCCACGATGTCGAACAGCTGCGTCGCTACCAGCAGCTTGGTGAGCGTGGCGTAGCCATAGTTGCGATGGTCAAACGAGGCCTGATTGGCAATCTGGGTGCCCACTGCCCCGACGCGCGCCCAGCCCTCGTCATCAGCGGCAGCCTGCACGGCGTTGCGCAACAGCATGACGAGCTTGGCGTCCTGCTTGAGTTGCGCCGGCGTGGCTCGCAACGGCGCTGCGGCCACGGCGCCCGCGTCATCCTGATCCTCCCGGCCGCCTGCAGGCGCATCGCTGGCCGCGATGGGCCGCAGCTTGTCGAGGTACAAAAAGCGCGAGCAGGCATTGACAAAAGGCTCAGGCGTTTTCTGCGCGCCAAAGCCATACACGGCAGCCCCCTTGGCGCGCAGATGCATCACCAGCGGCGTGAAATCGGCATCGGACGAGACAATGCCAAAAGCGTCGGGCCGGTCGGTGTAGAGCAGCTCCAGCGCATCAATCACCATCGCCATGTCGCTGGCATTTTTGCCTTTGGTGTAGTCAAACTGCTGCATCGGGCGAATGGCATGTTCGTGCAGCGCTTCCTCCCAACCCTTGAGTTCGCTCTTTTTCCAGTTGCCGTAAGCGCGGCGGATATTGGTTTCACCAAAGGTCGACAACTCATTGAGAATCAGGTCTATCTTTGACGCTGGCGAATTGTCGGCATCGATCAGCAGGGCGACACGGGGTTTGCGCTCCATTAGCGGCTTTCTGTCGTTGAACTGACCAGTTTCCAGGGCAGCGCTTCGCCCGAACGCAAAGGCTTGAGTTCAGCCGCGCCAAAGGCAAAACTCTCAGGCGGCGTCCAGCTTTCTTTCTTGAGGGTGATGCTTCCCTGGTTGCGCGGCAGGCCGTAAAAATCGGCACCGTTGAAGCTGGCAAAGGCTTCCATTTTGTCAAGCGCGCCAGCGGCATCGAACGCTTCAGCGTACATCTCGATGGCGGCGTGCGCGGTGTAGCAGCCTGCGCAACCGGTGGCATGCTCCTTGAGCTGCGCCGGATGCGGCGCGCTGTCGGTGCCAAGAAAGAACCGGGCGTTGCCCGACGTCGCTGCTTCGACCAGCGCGACCCGGTGCGTTTCGCGCTTGAGCACCGGCAGGCAGTAGTAGTGCGGACGAATGCCGCCGGTAAAAATGGCGTTGCGGTTGTACAGCAGGTGGTGCGCGGTGAGGGTGGCACCCAGGAAGCGGTCAGCGTCACGCACGTACTGCGCGGCTTCTTTGGTCGTGATGTGCTCGAACACGATCTTGAGTTCCGGAAAATCGCGGCGCAGCGGAATCAGCTGGGTGTCGATGAACACGGCTTCCCGGTCAAACAGGTCAATCTCGGGTGACGTCACTTCGCCATGAACCAGCAGCAGCAAGCCTTCGCGCTGCATGGCTTCGAGCGTTTTGTAGGTCTTGCGCAGGTCGGTCACGCCCGCATCGCTGTTGGTGGTGGCGCCGGCTGGATAAAGCTTGACGGCGACCACGCCCGCGTCTTTGGCCCGTTTGATCTCGTCCGAAGGCAGGTTGTCGGTCAGGTACAGCGTCATCAGCGGCTCGAAGTTCACACCTGCCGGCACGGCGGCCTGGATACGTTCGCGGTAGGCCACGGCCTGCGCGGCGGTGGTCACTGGCGGGCGCAGGTTGGGCATGATGATGGCCCGGCTAAACTGCGCCGCCGTGTGCGGCACCACGGTTTGCAGTGCGTCGCCGTCCCGCACATGCAGGTGCCAGTCGTCCGGACGGATGATGGTCAAGGTAGTGGTCGCTGTGGTGGCTGAAGTCATGCGCTGAATTGTCGCATTGGTCGCGAACACTCATCCCTGCGTGGCGTGACTGATTTGTCTGCAAGCTCTCCACATGTTTTTGACCTCAGGCAATCAATGCGCAATTGACAATGGGCACATACCGCGCGAATTCGTCGATTCATAATCTTGCGGGAAAGCGACGAAGAAAAAAAGGAAGGCTGACCATGATCAAACAGTTGCCGCCCGCACCATGACATTAAAACAACTTGAGGCGTTCTACTGGGCCACGACGCTCGGGACATTCGCCATAGCGGCTGAGCGATTGCATGTCACACAGTCCTCATTGTCCAAGCGTATCGCGGAACTCGAAGCTGATATCGGCCACGCGCTGTTTGACCGATCGGGTCAGCGCGCCACTTTAACTGCCGCAGGCGAGGCACTGTTGCCGCAGGCGCAAAAAATGCTTGCTCTGGAGCAGACCATCCGCCGGGGTCTGGAAGTCGAGGGGGGTCTGCGCGGTCCTTGCAGATTCGGCATCAGTGAACTCACTGCCACCACATGGTTTCCGTCCCTGGTGCGCCGCGTGCACATTGAGCATCCGGGGGTCGAACTCAAGCCACAGGTTGGGCTTGGCAAAAGTCTGGAACGTCTGGTCGAACGGGGAGATCTGGACTTTGCCGTGG
>JAYWDL010000526.1:0-2971 GCA_043779865.1 Polaromonas sp. | reverse complement strand
TAGCGGTGTCATGGCAATGCTCCTTTGCGGATTGAAGGGATGAAGTGCTGCGAACAGCGACGCCATCATCCTGCAAAAAGAGCTTGCTCAAAAGTGCGGTGGAGGTACTCGGGCAACCTGGGCAGAACTGGTCCTCGCAGCGCGACCACCTGCTGCTGCTGGCCATGCTCTACAACACGGGAGCACGTGTCTCCGAGATCATCGGCGTGCGCGTCATCGACGTCGTCCTCGAAGGCAGTGCGTGCGTGCACCTGCACGGCAAGGGGCGAAAGCTTCGATCAATACCCCTGTGGAAATCGACCGTCTTGGGGATACGTGCGTGGCTTCGGCTCAATCCCTCGCTACGCGGTGAGGTCGCCTTGATACCCAACCGTGACGGGCAGGCGATGTCCAGGTCCAACGTCGCGCAGCGCCTGGCCCTCGCGGTGAACCGCGCAGCCGCAGCGCAACCCAGCCTCCTCAAAAAACGCGTCTCACCCCACACGCTCAGACATACCAGCGCCATGCACCTGCTGCAGTCGGGCGTGCCGTTCAACGTGATCGCTCTGTGGCTTGGCCACGAAAGCACGACAACGACCCATCGTTACGTTGAGGCCGACCTCGCGATGAAAGAGAAGGCCCTCGCGCGGCTGGAGGCACCCGGTACAAAGATGGGACGCTACAAAGCTCCGGACTCGCTTATGCGATTCCTTCAGACGCTATAACTATGCACAGACTTCACCGGCCCCGAAGTCTCGCCGCCATAGGGGCCAACGCCATCCGAGTCCAACCATCTGCGCATAGTTGCGACCTGAGGATAGAGACTGAAAAGCGCCATTCAGAAAATTCGGGTGACAGGCCGCTATCGATCAACAGCGAACCGTCTACATTGACCTCACTCGGCTAGCGCGACCACATCACCGCCCTTTTTCGGGGAAAGGAAGTGGCTTATCTGCCGGTGAGGATTCTTGACCCAGGCTCAATAACATAGCTACAGTGACGTAGGTACCGCTTACGGCAATCAGGTCAACCAGTTGCTGCTCGCCAAGCACGGATTTGGCACGGTTAAATAAGTCGTCGCTGATTTCATGCTGCGTACTCATCGTCATACAGACGTCGTAGACCACCGCTTCATCAGGCTGCATATCCCGGGGACGAATATTCGCTTTCAGATCGTCGGCTACGGATGCGCGCAATCCAGCCTTTAATGCGAGAGGATAGTGGGCATACCACTCAACCTGCGAAGTCCAAAGACGGCCCTGGATCAGAATTGCGAACTCGTTAAGCCTCTTCGGTAGCGAAGTTTCAAACCGCAAATAATCCAGCAGCCTTTTCATGCGGTCCGCAAAAATCGGGCTGCGCAACATAATGTTGTAAGGACCGGCCAGTCCAACGCTTGAAATGGCGACTATCTCTTGGGCCAGGGCGCGCGACTGGGGCGGTATGTTTTCCATTGTCAGCTGCGGAAAACGCTTTGGTTTGGCCTCGTTTGTCGACTGGGCAACAGCTAGCGTGCTGATGCTAAATAACAGCAATGCCACAACATTTGGCCACAAGCTTGCACGTTTCAGTGTAAAAATCCCCGCCATTGTCTCGCTCCAGTTCTTCGTTAAATTTTGTTCTTGAGTTCTCTTGGATGCAGTGTCTGCGTTGAGAGCGTGCATGCCACATTTATCGCACGGTTCAGGACTAATCGTTGGGTCTCAGGTCTTCATCAAGAAATTGCTGGACGGCCTGAAAGAGTTGCATGCGGTTTTTTTCCATGATGAGGGTGTGTGTGCCTTCGCTAATCTCGACATAGCGCTTGTAAGGCGCGTTCGTCAGCTTTGCGAAATACGCGTGCAGCATGTAGCTTGGCAAGTCAGCGTCCCATTCAGCGTGAGCCAGGAGTGTTGGCACGCGAATTTGACCTGGATCATAAAGCGGCTTTCCCGCTCCCCAGAATTCCCGTCCGTCCTGCACCACTCCATTCGGCGCTCGCAGGATGGGTTTCTCCATCTTCGAGCCGACAGGATTGGTCGCGATTGTTGCGCTTGCCCATGCCTCAAACCAGCCCGGCGGAATCAGCGTTGCCTTTTTGTCCTCAGGAACGCCCGTCAGCCAGCGTGCCTTGGCAGACTCCATGGACACCTCGCGGTAAGCGCCAAGGGCGCTCCCACTGTCTGTCAGTGAGGCGCCAGTATTACGCAGCCATTGGGGTGCGTACAAAACCAGCTTGTTCACTTTGTCATTGTTTTGGGCGGTGTACCAACCCATGGTGCTCGTCCCCCACGACCATCCGAGCAAATTTATCTTGCCGACCCCGCGCCGCTTGCGGATGAAATCGACTGCAGCGCCCACGTCTTTCACCGCTGTTGCGGTACGCACGATGGGCGGGTTCTCCATCGCTGGCTTTGACATCTCGGGCGGTCTTGTCGAGCGGCCATAGCCGCGCAGATCCACGAGATAAACGTCATACCCACGCTGTGCCATGTAGTCCATCCATGACATGCCGTTAAGGGGCAGGTCAAACGCCGTTTCAGAGGGATAGGTAGCCCCGTGGACGTAGAGAAGAATTTTTTGCGCCGGGAAATTAGAGACCCCCGCAGCATGCTTGTTGCGCACGTAGAGATCAATGCCTGGATCACCGGAGGGCACCATATACTCCTCCGTGACCAGTTTGGGCGAACTACTTAAGCTGGCGCAACCGCTCAATGCAATAAGCAAGAACGCCGTCAGTAACTTGGCGAAGGCTCTCATTTTGATCTCCTGAATTTCTAGTTCTTTTTACGAAAAAGGCCGACTTCGACCTGGGAAAAAAGTCTAGCACCGCTTCCACAGTTATCCATTGGGGTTTTCACAGGCAGGCACTTTCTGTGGACGCAGGACCACCCAGACAAAGGAATTTTGAGTGGCCGCAAAAGGGTAGTCGACTATTGAGCCGCTTCTGGCTAATTCTGGCTGCTTCTGGACGGGTCCGACCGGTTGAGCAACCAACGCGACCGGCCGCCAT
>JAYWDL010000525.1:0-2972 GCA_043779865.1 Polaromonas sp. | reverse complement strand
TATTTTTGACTTTTTTTGTTTGCCTTGCAACTCGCAACCAGCTTTTTCAGCCAGATGCCCTTGTCTTCAGCAGAGCCGCAAATCATAGCACCGTTTATTGAGCCCTGTACGAAGAATCGTACAGAAATTGTCAGCATTGATAAGTTGTTTTTCACAGCGACCCACTCGTCTGCGTCCAAGCTACCCATCACAAATCCGCAAAGCTTGAGCAAGTGCTCGGCAGTATCTTTTTTCCATCCGCCGAAGCCGTTTCGGCAAGTACGCACATGCATCGCAAGCCAGTTGCCGCTTTGCCAGCCAAAAGTAGACGACAACACCGCGCTCTCCAAAGGCCGGTACCTCATATTGTGCACCACTCCCCTGGCAGTCATCCAGCTCTTTAAAGCCTACAAACCGCCCGCCACTGCTTGCACCCCGGATAATCCTTTACCTATGGCACTCATCACTCTCCTTGACGCTCAACTCGCTTTTGGGCACGTCGCACTGCTGGACCACGCAGATTTTTCCTTGGAGGTCAACCAGCGCATTGGGCTGATTGGCCGCAACGGCACGGGCAAGTCGTCCCTGCTCAAGATACTTGCGGGTCTTGAAAAACCTGACGACGGGACGCTGCAACTGCAGCAAAACCTGCGCATTGCCTACGTTCCGCAGGAGCCCAGCCTGGATCCGCATGCTACTGTTTTCGTAGCTGCCAGCGCTGGTTTGGCAAGGACCAGGCACGTGGTGGAGATGTATCTGGCAGCCGACGAGCACACCGACCTGGACGCCTTGCAGTCCGAAATCGAAGCGCTCGACGGCTGGACCTGGGAACAGCGCGTCGAAGAAACGCTGCACCGCCTGCACCTGGACAAGGACGCCATTGTCGGCTCGCTCTCGGGCGGCACCAAAAAGCGTGTGGCGCTGGCGCAGGCACTGGTCGCCAAACCCGACGTGCTGCTACTTGACGAGCCGACCAATCATCTGGACCTGGATTCGATCGCCTGGCTGGAGGATTTGCTGGTCAATTTCAACGGCAGCATCATCACCATCACCCATGACCGGGCCTTTCTCGACCAGGTGGCCACGGCCATCGTCGAGCTTGACCGCGGCAAGCTGCGCAGCTACCCGGGCAATTTTGCCCAGTACCTGATCCAGAAGGAAGACCAGATGGCGCAGGAAGCTGTCATCTTCGCCAAGGCGGACAAGCTGCTGGCACAGGAAGAAATCTGGATTCGCAAAGGTGTGGAAGCGCGCCGCACTCGCAGCGTGGCCCGCATTGGCCGGCTTGACGTCTTGCGCGACAACCGCGCAGCCCGGCGTGATGCCGTGGGACGCGTCAACCTGGACGTTTCCAGCGGCGATAAAAGCGGCAAGATCGTCGCCGAACTCACCGATGTGTCGAAAAGCTTTGGCCACCCGGGTTCAGAAAAAATCATCGTCAGTCATTTCAGCGGCACCTTGCTGCGCGGCGACAAGGTTGGCCTGCTCGGCCCCAATGGTGCGGGAAAAACCACGCTGCTCAAGCTTATTCTGGGCGAGTTGCAACCTGACGTGACCACCCCGCCCGGCAAGATTCGCCAGGGAGCAAATCTGCAAGTCGCTTATTTTGACCAGATGCGCGACGCGCTGGATCTGGACGCGACGCTCGAAGACTTCATCAGCCCGGGCAGCGAATGGGTCGAAATCAATGGCCAGAAAAAACACGTCAAAAGCTACCTGAGCGACTTTCTTTTCTCACCGGCACGCGCCAACTCGCCGGTTCGCACGCTGTCGGGTGGTGAACGCAACCGCCTGCTGCTGGCGCGCCTGTTTGCGCGGCCCGCCAATGTGCTGGTGCTTGACGAGCCGACCAATGACCTGGACATTGACACGCTGGAACTGCTGGAAGACCTGCTGCAAAACTATGAAGGCACAGTGTTTCTGGTCAGCCATGACCGGCGCTTTCTTGACAACGTCGTCACCAGCACCATTGCCTATGAAGGCACGCCGGAGAACCCCGGCTTCTGGCGCGAATATGAGGGCGGCGTGACCGACTGGATCACGCAATCGAAACGAGCTGCCCAGCTCACCGGCAGCGCCAAAGCTCCTGCAACGGCCCCTAGCGCTAAAAATACAGGCAAAAACAGTAGTGAGCCCAATAAGGACGGGCCAGATGCAGTAAGGCAGCTAGCAAAAAGGAAGCTTAGCTATAAAGAGCAGCGAGAACTCGACGGCTTGCCGGCGCTGATCCAGCAGTTTGAATCGCAGCAAAAGGCGATTGAGCAGGAGCTCTACGACGGCACGCTGTACACCAGCAATGCCAAACGGGCGGCTGAACTCACTGCGCGCAACGCCAAAATCGATGAAGAACTGATGGAAGCGCTGCAGCGCTGGGAGACCTTGTCTTCCTGAAAATTTTGAACAGCGAGCCCGTTCGGCGCTTGCCTTGGCGGCGGTTTTACGCGTTGTTGATGACGCCGTGGTCCGGCAGCTTTCAAGCCGGGCGCCTACACAAGAAATAGGCAGAACAGCCTGCCTGTCAGCCGGAAAAACACATCGCTTGCGCTAAAGTTGCCTGCATCATGCAAACGAACGCAGCGCTCCGCCGCGCCTCGCATTTCGTCTCGCCGTCATCTCATGATTCGGGCGGATGGCAGTGGTTATTGCTGCTGCTTGCAAGCTTCTGGATTTCCGGTTGTGCCTCGTTGCCCGGCGAGGTTGACAGGCCGGCTTCAAACGCGCTGGCCAATCCTGAACAAACAAGACTTGGCCAGCTCGTCGCGGCCCGTGCGGCCAAAGCCGGCACCCGCAATGACTCCGGCTTCGCGCTGGTGGGCAATGCGGAGCTCGCCTTTACCAGCCGAATGACGCTGATCCAGGCCGCGCAGAAAACGCTGGACATCCAGTACTACGCCATTTTTGCCGACGACACCACGGAGCGCATGTTTGACGCCCTGCGCGAGGCAGCGGCACGCGGCGTTCGCATTCGCCTATTGCTCGACGATTTCAACACC
>JAYWDL010000524.1:0-2982 GCA_043779865.1 Polaromonas sp. | reverse complement strand
CCATGAAAAAATCCAGAAAAGTCATCATCACCTGTGCCGTCACCGGCGCCATCCACACGCCGTCGATGTCGCCCTATTTGCCTATCAGCGGGCAAGAGATCGCCGACGCGGCCATTGGCGCGGCGCAGGCCGGCGCGGCCATCGTGCATCTGCACGCACGCAAGATCGAAGACGGCGCGCCGTCGCAAGACCCCGAATTGTTCAAAGCCTTCCTGCCGCAAATCAAGGCCGCGTCCGATGTCGTGATCAACATCACCACCGGTGGCGCGCCCACCATGCTGGTGGCCGAACGCCTGGTGCCGGTGCATACCTACAAACCCGAAGTCGCGTCGCTCAACATGGGCTCGATGAATTTCGGGCTCTACGGTATGCTTGATCGTTTCAAGGAATTCAAATATGACTGGGAGCGTCCCTATCTGACCAACAGCGACGACCGCGTTTTCAGAAACACCTTCAAGGACATTGCCCACATTCTGGAGAGCTGTGCCAACAACGGCACCCGCTTTGAAATCGAGTGCTACGACATCGGGCATCTTTATACCGCCGCTCACTTCATCGAGCGCGGGCTGATCAAGCCGCCCTTCCTGATCCAGTCGGTGTTTGGTTTGCTGGGCGGCATTGGACCGCATCCCGAAGATGTGGCGCACATGAAGCGCACGGCCGACCGCCTGTTCGGCGATGACTACGTCTGGTCGGTGCTGGGCGCGGGCCGCAGCCAGATGCCGATTGCCGCGCAATCGCTGGCGATGGGCGGCAATGTGCGCGTGGGACTGGAGGATTCGCTGTGGGACGGCCCCGGCCAACTGGCGAAAACCAATGCCGACCAGGTTCGGCGCGCGCGCGCCATGATAGAGGCCCTCAGCCTGGAGGTCGCTACGCCGGATGAAGCGCGCCACATTCTGAATCTGAAGGGCCGGAACAACGTCAACTTCTGAAACATCGATTTGCTATCAGCTTAATAGCTGCTTGCGTAGGCTGGTCGAGCCACCAGGGTCGATTTAATGCATCGTCTGGGAGCCAGCATGGCCATGGTGATGCGCGACGCTCGCGGGCATTGTGGCGAGGTCGATCCGCCAAATCTGGGGCTGCGGTCAGAAGTACGTTGTTTGCTGACAGCGTTTGCTATTGATTTAATAGCTGGTAGCGCATGCCAGCCGTGCGCCAGAGGTCGATTTTCTCCTTATCTGGGAATCAGCACCGCCATCGTGATGCGCGACACGCAGGTCAGCTCGCCTGCGTCGTTGGTGAGCTCAATATGCCAGACCTGGGTGCTGCGGCCGATGTGAACCGGGCGGGTGATGCCGGTTACCCAGCCGCTGGTCGTTCCCTTGAGATGGTTGGCGTTGATCTCCAGGCCAACCGTCCGGTGGCCTTCCGGGGCCGAATACGCTGCACCGCAAGAGCCCAGCGTTTCAGCCAGCGCCACTGACACGCCACCGTGCAGCAGGCCGTAAGGCTGTATCGTGCGCGAGTCAACCGGCACCCGGGCGCGAATGAAATCATCGCCGACTTCCAGAAATTCGATGCCCAGATGGGTGACAGCGGTGTTGGCGCTGGAGGCGCTGAGCAATTCAACAGAGATGGGTTGCTTCCAGATACGCATGACGGTTCCATAGATAGACAAACGGTCTTCACTATAAGGCGGTCACCTACAGCCGATGGGCAATTTGTCGTGCCTGCCGCCAAACCGGCCGATATAAGCTGAAACCTATGGCAATGACCGCAAAAGCTCCATGACGCGCGCACGTAAATGGCTGTTTGGCATCGGCATTGCCTTGAGCACGCTGGCACTGCTGGTGATTGTCCTGGTCAGCCTGATTCCCTCCGATGAGGAACTGGCGCAACGCGCTTCCACGGAGCTGGAGTCTGCGCTGGGCGTTCCGGTCAGCGTTGGCGCGCTGCACTGGCAGCTGTTGCCGTCGCCCAGCGTGGTGATTGAAAACGTCATGACCCGGCAATCGCCGCCGATTGAACTAAAAAAGCTCACGGCCTACCTGGACACCGCTGCATTGTGGCAACGCCGCTTGAAAGTGGAGCGCGCCGAACTCGAAGGCGCTGTACTGCCGCAGCTTTCATTGCGTGGACTGGGTCGCCAGACGCCTTTTGCAGAAGAAAAAAAGCCGCAGACATTCAGCCTGGATGAGCTGCCCCTGGCGCGTCTTGATTTTCAGGACGTCACCTGGATTTCGCGCCGTGGCATCCGCCTGGTTTATGCCGGCGATGTGGAATTTGATGCGGGCTGGCGGCCGCGCACGGCCCGCATCCGGCGCCCGGACTTCACGCCCGCCACCGACCTGACGCTGACTCGCCAGGCTCAGGATGACCGGTGGGAGGTTCGCATCAACCTGGGCGGCGGCACAGTTAACGGCCAGGCCCAACTGCAGACCGAAGGCCAGGGCGGGCTGCGCCTGACAGGCAAACTGCAGCCACGCGGTATCGAAGTCGTCAGCGCGCTGCAAGCCTTCAACCGCCGGTCCATCATCGCTGGCAAGGCTTCGGGCGACACCACGCTGTCGGCCAGCGGCAACACCGTGGCGGCGCTGGCGCAATCGCTGCACACCACTACCGCCTTCACCATGGGCCGCGCCACCTTGCTGCGCTTTGACGTGGACAAGGCCATTCGCAGCGCCGGCAAGGACCATGCGGGCAGCACCCCGCTCGATTCGATCAGCGGCCAGCTCGACACGCAAAACACGCCGCAAGGCATGGTGGTGGACTACACCCGGGTTAAAACCAGCTCAGGCACGCTGAGCGCATCGGGCAAGGCGCATATTGCCAACCGCCAGATTGAAGCCGAATTTGCGGTCGATCTGGTCCAGGGCGTGGTCGGCGTTCCGCTGAAAGTCAGCGGTCCGCTGGAGCAGGTCGCAGTGTCGGTGCCGGCTGGTGCGGTGACCGGCGCCGTGGTGGGAACGGCCGTGCTCCCGGGCATTGGCACGGCGATTGGCGCGCGCATCGGGGCCGCCCTGAGCCAGATTTTTG
>JAYWDL010000523.1:0-2986 GCA_043779865.1 Polaromonas sp. | reverse complement strand
ACCAGGGGCCGGCTAGGACCCGCGACAGGTCTAATACCTTTAAATGCGAGAGCGCGCCTTGGTTTTTTGAAGTTTCATTCATTTCAGTTCGAAAACGCAGCAATACCCGTCTGCGCCCGACCCAAAATCAGCGCATGGATGTCGTGCGTGCCTTCGTAAGTGTTGACCACTTCCAGATTAACCAAATGCCGCGCCACGCCAAACTCGTCGCTAATGCCGTTGCCGCCCATCATGTCGCGCGCCAGGCGGGCGATGTCCAGTGACTTGCCGCAGGAATTGCGCTTCAGGAGGGAGGTGATCTCCACCGACGCCGTGCCTTCGTCCTTCATGCGCCCCAGGCGCAGGCAGCCTTGCAGGCCGAGGGCGATTTCGGTCTGCATGTCGGCCAGCTTCTTTTGTATCAGCTGATTCGCTGCCAGGGGGCGGCCAAACTGCTTGCGGTCCATGGTGTACTGGCGGGCGCGGAACCAGCAGTCTTCGGCCGCGCCCAGCGCGCCCCAGGCGATGCCATAACGCGCAGAGTTCAGGCAGGTGAACGGGCCTTTGAGGCCCTGCACTTCGGGGAAGGCGTTTTCTTCCGGGCAGAACACGCCGTCCATCACGATTTCTCCGGTAATCGACGCGCGCAAGCCCACTTTGCCGTGGATGGTGGGGGCCGACAGGCCGCTCATGCCTTTTTCCAGCACGAAACCGCGGATTGGGCCCACGGCACCAGCGGTGCCGTTTCCTGGTCCGTGGCCGCCTTCGCTCACCTCTTTGGCCCAGACCACGAACACATCGGCAATCGGGCTGTTGGAGATCCACATTTTGCTGCCGCTGAGTTTGTAGCCACCGGCCACTTTGTGCGCACGGGTCGCCATGGAGCCGGGGTCGGAGCCGTGGTCGGGCTCGGTCAGTCCAAAGCAGCCAATCCACTCACCAGTGGCCAGTTTGGGCAGGTATTTTTGGCGCTGCGCCTCGGTGCCGAATTCAAAAATCGGCACCATGACCAGGGAGCTTTGCACGCTCATCATGGAGCGGTAGCCAGAATCAACACGCTCCACTTCGCGGGCGATCAGGCCGTAGGCCACGTAGTTGAGGCCCGGGCCGCCGTAGGCTTCAGGAATGGTGGGCCCGAGCAGTCCGAGCTCGCCCATTTCGCGGAAGATGGCGACATCGGTCGTGCCGTCGCGAAACGCCTGCGTCACACGCGGCAGCAGCTTGTCCTGGGAGTAGGCAGCCGCGGCATCGCGAATCATGCGTTCGTCGGCAGTGAGTTGCTGATCGAGCAAAAAGGGGTCTTGCCAGTTGAATGCAGCATGGGCCATGGGGGTCTCCAGTTAAAAGGAAGGGGTTCAGGTCAGCATCAGCAGCTGATAGCGCATGTTAACGGACGATACGCACCACGGCAAACGACAATTATTCACCAAGATATGCGTTTTTCTTGTGTGTTGATTTACCAATAAACTTTACAACACGTCCAAAAGTGACTTAATTTTTGCCATTAGACGGCGAATATATTGCCTAAGTTGCTATTATTAAGCTAGCGTTTTTAGAACATCTCCGATGATAAATTGTGTATATTACGCACATCAGTCCGGCATGCTTGACCGCCCGGCCTACCCCTGCGAGCAACAGTGCGCGGCTCGTAATCGCCTCCATCCTGACTCCCGGCTTGGCGGCCCGGCAATACCAACTCCACCAGTTGCAAGCGAGTGCCACGGCTCTGGCGCTCGTCTGGCAGCGCTCAATGTCCTGGGTCGTAAAGCCTCCCCAGCCCCACTGGTTCTTGAGTTCATCAAAGCCGTTCTCGCAATCGGCCCGGTCCCGATAGAGCTGGCCAAACACCTGCAGGGCGTAGGCGCTGTTGGTCACCAGCACCGCATATTCCCAGGCCCGCACGTCCTTGTCCGGCGTCAAGAGCTCAATCTGCTCGCCCGGCTCGTACCTGGTTTTTTTACTCGGCGCCAAATCGGTTTTGACGGCCCGGCGCAATACAACTACCCGGCGTGCTTTGTCCCAGCCCGATAGCTTCAAAGTATCTTCAACGGCGCCCCAGCCCTGATCGCTGGGTCCGGGTGTACTCCAGTCATCACGCGCAAATTGGCGTGCCAGCAAGCGCTTGACGCCCTGGGTCTGGCGCAGTTTGAACAGATAGGGCTGGGCACGCTCCTCCAGCTCGGCAATAAAGGGCTCGTTACCAAAGCCGCAGTCACCCCGAACCAGGCCGGGGCGCTGCTCAGGGCTGAGTTTGTCCAGTACGGCCATCAAACCAGGCCTTGCCTTGGCTGCGCTGTGCTCTTTACCAGGACTGACAACGACATCGAGTACGAGACGCAGATTGCCCACCCAGTAGGTGTGCAGGGCGTGGCTGGGGCGTCCGGGCTTGTGGGGGTTGTAGCTGACCTGGGCCCCTTCTTGTTTGCCGTACAGGGGTTTGATGGTGGTGTCGATGTCCAGTATCCAGGGGGTGTTCAATGCGGCTTGCACGCTGCCCAGCAATTGGGGCATCAGCCAGCCGCAGCTTTGCTCGGCGCTCATGCGGGCTAAGGCGCGGCGCAGTGCATCTTCGCTGATGATCTTGTTCATGCCCAGGATCTGCGGACTCAGCGCATCACCGCGCAGTCCCGTGATGTGGGCGTAGCGTTTGTGTCCGGCCAGGACCGACAAGAGCCAGGTGCCCAGCACATCGCGTTTGCTCGGAGCGTTCGGGCTGCTGTAGCTCAAGGGGCAACTATCCACCCAGGATTCATACACGCCGGTGGTGGCCAGGAACTCGGCAAAAAACGTCAGTTGCGCATTCGGTGAAGCGCTGGCAGCATGGTCCCACTGGACGTGGATTCGACCGCCGGGGGTGTCCACCACCATGGCCTCAAGGGCTTGCGTCTGAACCAGCAGTTGACGCCTTTTGGCTTCACCCATTTGGTGACCTCTGTAAATCCGTTGAAACTGGCTCCCAGTCTAGCTTGCCGCTGGTTTACTTCGCTTCAACTGCCGGGAATAGGTT
>JAYWDL010000522.1:0-2991 GCA_043779865.1 Polaromonas sp. | reverse complement strand
TACCATTGATCAGCGTCAGGGCGATGCCGTCGGCAAAACGCACCGCCTCTTCGGTGAACTCGCCCGAAGTGACGACAAAGCCGCCGGTCACGCCATGGGCCGCCATGACGCCATGACGCCATACAGCTCGCGCACCGGCTGCACGCCTACCCGCAGCGCGCGCCAGTGCTTGCACTGCACCAGGTAGCTGTCGGGGCCGTTTTGCAGCACCACGTCCACGCCGTCATCGGCGCCGCCGCCGCCGTTGTCCGTCACGCCAAAGCCCTGGCGGCGAAAATACTCGCCCACCAGGATTTCAAAATCCTGCCAGCTCATGCTGCCCATGGCATCGGCGCGACTGGCAGCGGCGGCAAGCAGCCGCGCGGCCTTGCCGTGCCTGACGGCAGAGATGAGCGCGCCCAGCCCGAAAAACAAGGGCAGCAGGTATTGCCCGGCGACCGCCAGCGCTTGCGTGATCCCCGAAAGTACGAAACTTCCCGTCTGCCCCGGCTGCAAGGCCGCCAGCACCGGCTTTTGCGCCACGCTGGGCAAGCCCACGTAACTGATCACCGCCAGCGCCAGCCCCAGCCACCAGGGCAGGCGCGCGGCCAGCCCGATCAGCGCCCTGGGCAGGCCCGGCTTTTCACGTAACTCCATGTCTTGCTTCTCTCTGATCTCTCTAAGGTTGTGGCAAGTCATAACTTCCCGTTCGTCATTCCCGCGCAGGCGGGAATCCAGTGCGGGGCTTGCATGACGCTCGGCTTTTCGTATAACGACTGGATTCCCGCCTGCGCGGAATGACGGTGTTGTCCCAGGACTCCGGTAGAAAACCACGAAAGTTAGTTTTAGCCGCATCCTTGACGGTTGAGCACCTTCATGGCGTCCACGACCTTCATGGTCTCCACGCTCACGGTGGTGACGCGCGTCAAGAGGTCAATCACCTTGTCCTTGTAGTCGGCAAAGCGGTAGCTGTCGAACTTCTCGCGGATGGTCGGGTCCTTGGGCTTTTTTTCCTTGTACTGGTCCAGCACCCAGTCGAGCGCGCTGCGGTTGCCCAGCTTGTAGCGCCACGCGTCGGGCGGAATGCCGCGCAGCGTGGTTTCGGCATCGAGCGCGATGCTGCCCGCCGCCATGTCGGCGCGCAGCAGGGCTTTGGGGCTCAGGCCGGCGGCGCGGGTTCGGGCGTCGGCTTCGTCGGTGCGGGTAAGGTTAAACGGCGCGACGGTTTCATAGCCGATGTGCAGCGCCATCAACGCCTCGCCCCAGCCGGCCCATTGCCAGAAGTCCGCGTAGAACGGAATGCGCGGGAACTCGCGCTTCAAGTTCTGTGCGTACTTCTCGCGGTAAACCGGGTCGTGCAGCACGGCGTAGCAGTAGTGAAAGATGGCTTGCTTGGTGATGCCGTCATTCCCGCGAAGGCGGGAATCCAGAGGCTTTTTCTTCTGCCCCTGCGAAGTGGCCTCAAGGGACTGGATTCCCGCCTTCGCGGGAATGACGGCGCGGTAATGGTTGACAAACTGCTTGAGCGCCCAGTCGGTGATGTTGTCTGCCAGTATCTCGCCCTGCGCGACGCGTTGAAATGGAATGCAGACCGTTCCCGCAGCAGCGCCGACAAAATGCAGATCAGGGACTTGCTCCACGGCACAGGCCATCCAGGGCTTTTGAGCAGTGGCATCGGTGATGACCATGCAACGATTCTTGAGATCGCCGCGACCAAAAATGGATGGGAGCTGATACTGCATTTCGTTCAGCTTTTGGTGGAAGTACAGGCGGCGTTTCACAAACGGCCGGTAGCAAGCCTCTATGGTGGCAGTGTTATCGAACGTGTAACGGACGCCCTTTTGAAGATCAGCCTTCACGGCGCGAGTCCACTTGATCTCAGTACCGTAGGCCGCAGGTTCACTGGTCGGATGACGTAGCAAGTCAGCGTTGTACTTCTCGATCAAGTAATGCACTTTGGCGCTCAGGTTTTCGTCGCGTTCGTCGTACACCCATTCGTCCCGGTTGGTCACAACCCCCAGCGAAAACAGCTTGAAAATCGCCCGCTCCCCCGCAGCCGTCTTCGCCGCCTTGGTCTCCTTGCTCGCCAGCGGCAGCAGCGTCTCAAAGTCGTTGCTTGTCAGGTTGACCCAGTTGGCGGTCTTGTCCGGCCGCACCTCGTCAAAGTCCAGTCGGCGCATCGGGTGGCTGGCCAGAAAGCCGAGCTTTTCCTCGGCAGTTTCCATCTCGGGCCGGCGAATGTAATACACGCGGGCGGCCTTTTTTTCCTTGCTGCCGCTCACGCGCTTGACCATAAAGCTGATCGCCACGCCGGTCTGGATGCCGAAGACGTTGTGTTTCGTGCCGCTGAGCCGGGGGTTGGCGCGAACGTCGCCGCCCAGATCGACCACATAAATATCGGCAAACTCCTGCGCCACCGTCTTGCGAAACCCGTCAAACGTGCGGCTTTCAATAAAACTGCGGTTGGTCACGAAAGCCAGCACGCCGTTCTCGTCGAGCCGGTCGCTGGCCCAGCGGAAAAAGCGCGCATACATGTCGTAGAGCTTGGTTTTCTGCGCCGTGCTCTCGGCGATATAGGTCTGCTTGATGCGCGCGTCAATACTCGGATAGACACGGTTCTTGTTGTTGTCGTTTTCATTCGCCTGGTTGGTGTTGTAGGGCGGGTTGCCGATGACGACGCTGATGCGCTTGCTGTTCTGGCGCTTGATGCGGACGACGTTTTCCTCGCTCACGCTGCCAAAGATGTCGGCCGTCGTTCCCTTGGCGGCGGTGTGCAGTCCGACGTTGTCCAGCGTATCGACAAAGCACAGGCTGGGAAACTCTTCGTAGCGGCCACTCAGGGCGGCAAACGTCGCTTCGATGTTCAGGTTGGCCACGTAATACGGCAGGATGGCGACTTCGTTGGCGTGCAGCTCGTGCCGGTACTTGTGTTCGAGCTTTTTGGGCTGGCCGCGAAAGTGCTCCAACAGCTCGCAGATAAAAGTTCCCGTGCCGGTGGCCGGGTCGAGGATG
>JAYWDL010000521.1:0-2999 GCA_043779865.1 Polaromonas sp. | reverse complement strand
TTCAGCACGCTGTTGATGGCGGCCGGGTCGGCGTCCAGGTCAAACATGGCGCGCACCCGGCGAATCACCAGCGGCAATACATCGAGCAGCGACTCGCTCACGCGCAACACCAGCTGGCTGCGCGCCTCGTCAAAACGGGCCAGCAGCCAGCCGGCATGCGTCTTGAAGCCGGATTCGACACGAAATGTGCTGCCTGCGCAAAGCTGATGTGCGTCAGTAGCTATGAATTCAATAGCATTGATGCAGCGTTTATTAAAAAACCCGAGCATCGCCGCCACGTCGTAAGGCGGTCTGTAGCCCAGCCGCAGGGTAATGCCGTCGCCTGCCGGCCGGTCGCCCTGGCGGCGCAGTTGCGTCGGGTTGAGCCGGTAGTGCTGCACAAACGCGGCATTGAAGCGCCGCACGCTGGCAAAGCCGCTGGTCAGGGCCACCTGCGTGACCGGTAAATTCGTATCGGCCAGCAACTGCTTGGCCGTCAGCAACCGCCGGGTCTGCAGGTACTGCAGCGGCGTCACGCCCAGCTGGGCCTGGAAAATCCGCCGCACATGGCGGTCGCTCACGCCCAGCCGCGCAGCCACTTTTTCAACCGATGGTGCAGTGTCCCCCCAGGCCTCAGGCTCATCAAGAAGACGCGCGGCCTGGTGCGCCAGGATGAACGACGCATCCTGGATCGACCAGGCCACCGAATGCGGCGCCAGCTCGGGCCGGCAGCGCAGGCAGGGGCGAAAACCGGCGCTTTCGGCCTGCGCCGCATGACGAAAGAAGCGGCAGTTTTCACGCTTCGGTGTTTTGACGCTGCAGACAGGCCGGCAGTAAATGCCGGTCGAGGTCACGCCGGTGAAAAAACTCCCGTCAAAGCGGGCGTCCCGCGCCTTCAGGGCGAGGTAGCAGTCGTTGTCGGCCAGGGAGTAGGTGCTGCGGTTCATGCAGAAATGATACGCCGCACCAGCGCTGAAACCAGCCGTTTCCGGACATGCCCTTGTGGCGTTCCATCAGGGTTGGCGGGGGAGGGCGACGCCTACAATTGATTCAACCCAACTTTCACGAGGCAGTCCCATGCAAGTCAACGCATCCATTTTCAAGGCCTACGACATTCGCGGCGTGGTGCCTTCCACCATCAACGAAGAGCTTGCCGAAGCGCTGGGAAAAGCCTTTGGCACGGCGGCATTGAAGGAAGGCGAAAAGAGGGTAGCCGTGGGGCGGGATGGCCGGCTCAGCGGGCCGTCATTGAGCGCGGCGCTGATTCGCGGCTTGACGGCAGCGGGCATTGATGTGGTGGATGTGGGAATGGTCACCACGCCCATGCTTTATTTTGCCGCCAACACGCTGGCCACTTCGGGCATCCAGGTTACCGGCAGCCACAACCCCAAGGACTACAACGGCTTCAAGATGGTGCTGGCCGGGCGCGCGATTTACGGCGAAGAGATTCAGGCGCTGCGCCGGATGATCGAATCTGAAAGCTGGGCCAGGCCCAACACGGCCGGCAATGTCAGCCATGTCGATGTCGAGCCCGCTTACCGCGAGCGCATCGTATCTAGCATCAAGCTGTCGCGGCCGATGAAAATCGTCATTGACTCGGGTAATGGCATTGCCGGTGCTTCGGCTCCAGCGATTTTCCGGGCGCTGGGCTGCGAAGTCACCGAGCTGTTCAGCGAGGTCGATGGCAACTTTCCCAACCACCATCCCGATCCGAGCAAGCCGGAAAATCTGCAGGACTTGATCAAGGCGCTGCAAAGCGGCAATGCCGAACTGGGACTGGCGTTCGACGGCGACGGCGACCGTCTCGGTATCGTCACCAAAGACGGCCAGAATATTTACCCCGACCGGCAGATGATGCTGTTTGCCCGCGATGTGCTGTCGCGCGTGCCGGGCGGAACGATTGTTTATGACGTGAAATGCTCGCAGCGCCTGGCGCCTGAAATTGAAGCGGCCGGAGGCGTGCCCCTGATGTACAAAACCGGCCACTCGCTGATCAAGGCGAAGATGAAGGAAGTCAACTCGCCGCTGGGGGGCGAGATGAGCGGCCACATTTTCTTCAAGGAGCGCTGGTACGGCTTTGACGACGGCACCTACGCTGGCGCGCGCCTGCTCGAAATCGTCAGCCGCGTGCCGGATGCGGGCGTGTTGCTCAACAGCCTGCCGACCAGCTTCAGCACACCCGAGATCAACGTGCCCTGCGCCGAGGGCGAGCCGCACACGGTGGTGCAAGCGTTGATCAAGTCTGCAAATTTCCCCGCGCCCGCCAAAACATCGACCATTGACGGCGTGCGCGTCGATTGGCCTGATGGTTTTGGCCTGATTCGCGCGTCCAACACCACGCCGGTGCTGGTGCTGCGTTTTGAAGGTCATACGCCCGAGGCGCTTGAGCGCATCCAGGCCGACATGCTGGTCTTGCTGCGCAGCGTGAAACCTGACGCCGTTTTTGCAGCACCTGCGCATTGAACTCAGAAGTGCGCCGCGCCGGGCCGCCCCAAGCAAGCACAGCCCCCCTGGGGGGCCGCGCAGTACGCGAAGCGACAAGCGTGGGGGCCAAAATCCTGCTGGTCAAGCTGTCGTCATTAGGCGATGTGGTCCATGCCTTGCCGGTCGTGCAGGACATTCGCGCCGCCATGCCCGATGCGCAGATCGACTGGGTGGTGGAAAAATCGTTTGCCTCGCTGCTGGCGCGCTGTCCGGGGCTGAACCGCATCGTCACCTGCGAAATCCGTCGCTGGCGCAAATCGCCGTTGTCGGCGGCGACGCGCCAGCAGTGGGGCGCGTTCAAGGCCGATCTGCAGCAGACGCGCTACGACGCGGTGATTGACCTGCAGGGCCTGACGAAATCCGCCGTGGTGGCGCGGCTGGCGCGGCTGGCGCCCGGCGGCAAGCGTTATGCGCTGGCTAACCAGACCGAAGGCTCTGGCTACGAAGCGCCGACGCGCTGGGTGGCTGATGTGGCGATTCGGGTCGAGCCGCACATCCATGCGGTGCAGCGCTCGCGCGAGCTGGCGGCCCGGGCG
>JAYWDL010000520.1:0-3003 GCA_043779865.1 Polaromonas sp. | reverse complement strand
GCGCCTGAAGGCACTCCGCCCACCGTTATCGTGGAAAACGTCAGCAAGTCGGTGCTGGCCGGCCAGCGCATCGGCATTCTGGGCGCCAACGGCCAGGGTAAATCAACGCTGGTTAAGACCATAGCGCGCGCCCTGGCGCCCATCAGCGGCGAGATGACCGAAGGCAAGGGCCTGAACATCGGCTACTTTGCCCAGCAGGAACTCGACGTGCTGCGCCCGGCCGACAACCCGCTGGAACACATGATCCGCCTCGTCAAGGAAGTCACCGCCGCCGGCAAGATCAGCGGCCAGCAAACTCGCGAGCAGGACTTGCGCAGTTTTCTGGGCAACTTCAACTTTGGCGGCGACATGGTCAAGCAATCGGTCGGCAGCATGAGCGGCGGCGAAAAAGC
The DNA here is from genome assembly GCA_043779865.1 of Polaromonas sp. Taxonomy (GTDB): domain Bacteria; phylum Pseudomonadota; class Gammaproteobacteria; order Burkholderiales; family Burkholderiaceae_C; genus Polaromonas. Next base: position 2,611 of record JAYWDL010000520.1, on the reverse strand, counting down.
GCGCCTGGTGCTGTGCATGATTGTCTGGCAGCGGCCCAACTTGCTGCTGCTCGATGAGCCGACCAATCACCTGGATCTGGCGACGCGCGAGGCGCTGTCGATGGCGCTCAATGAATTTGAAGGCACCGTCATGCTGGTCAGCCACGACCGCGCCCTGCTGCGCGCCGTGTGCGACGAGTTCTGGATGGTCTCGCGCGGCGGCGTTGCACCGTTTGACGGCGACCTGGACGACTACCAGCGCTATTTGCTCGACGAGGCCAAGCGCCAGCGCGAGGAAGCCAAAAAATCAGCGAACAGCCCCACTCCGCCGGTTGCTACCAAAACAGTAGCTGTCAGCGCAGATACAACAAGCGGAGAAGGCACTTTTGATGCCAAAAAATCTACCAGCAAGAAAGACGAAGCCCAGCGTCGCCAGCAGCAGCTTGACGCAAGCAAACCGCTGCGCAAGGAGCTGGACAAAATTGACTGCCAGCTGCAAAGCCTGAACGGCGAAAAGGCCAATCTGCAAACCCTGCTGACGACCGCCAAAGCGCCCGCAGAAATTGCCCAGACCGGCAAACGCCTCAAGGCCATTGAAGCTGACCTGGGAAAACTGGAAGAACGCTGGCTGGAACTGACCGAGCAGATCGAAACAGTCGCGGTATAAAGTGGGGCTTCGCCTGCCGTTCATCGGCGGCTGACACAGTTGATTGAGAGGGACTTCGAATCATGCCTAATGCCCTGCACCTGGCCGCTGACGATGCGGCCCTTGAAGCGGCTGTCAAACGCAGCCGAAAGCTCCTCAACAAGCGCGCATTCGTCGCCGCCGTCGCCAGTGCCGTACCGTTGCCCGGCCTCGACTGGGCGGTTAATGCGGCACTGCTTTCAAAGCTGATTCCTGAAATCAACAAGGAGTTTGGCTTGACGCCCCAGCAGCTTGACCAGCTCGACCCCAAAAAGCGCGAACAGGTCCAGAAAGCTGCTGCCATGGTGGGATCGGTGCTGATTGGCAAATTCATCAGCCGTGATCTCATCATCAAGGCCAGCACCAAAATCGGCGTGCGCCTTACCACCAAACAACTTGTCAAGTATGTGCCGCTGGCCGGGCAACTCGTGGCGGCAACGGTCGGCTTTGCAGCGATCCGCTACTTTGGCGAGGAGCACATGAAAGACTGCATTCGAGTCGCCCGGCAGGCGCAGCTACGGCTTGAGTAATTCCGTTTTTACTTCAATGCGAGCTTATTGAGCTTGCCGCAATTCGTGACAGCCTCCGCGTCATTGCGAGCGCAGCGCGGCAATCCATGACTGTGCCTTATCGACGATGGATGCCACGGCCTGCGGCCTCGCGATGACCGCAATGCGGCCGTTTTATACGGCTGCTACCCTGTCCTTGATCTGCTCCAGGGCGGCCGGGTCGTCCATCGTCGTCAAGTCACCGGCATCGCGGCCTTCGCACACGGCCTGAATGGCGCGGCGCAGCAGTTTGCCGCTGCGGGTCTTGGGCAAGGCCGTCACAAAACGAACCCGGGCTGGCCGGGCCACCGCGCCCAGATCGTTGTCCACGCGCTTCATGATTTCGGCTTCGAGCGTCTTGGAAGCCGCGCTGTCGTTCAGCACGCTGGCATCCTTGAGCACCGCAAAGGCCATGGCGACCTGGCCTTTGAGTCCATCGGCCACGCCGACAACCGCCACTTCCGCCACCTGCGGATGGCCGGAAATGCTTTCTTCAATCTCGCGCGTGCCGAGCCGGTGGCCGGCCACGTTGATCACGTCGTCGGTGCGGCCCAGAATGAAGTAATAACCGTCCTTGTCGCGAATGCCCCAGTCAAAGGTGCTGTACACCAGCTTGCCGGGAATGCTTTTCCAGTAGGTGTTGACGAAGCGCTCGTCGTCTTTCCAGATGGTTTGCATGAAGCCTGGAGGCGTCGGGCCTTCGATTACCACGACGCCTTTTTCGCCCGGCACGCTCAGCTCTTCGCCAGTGGATTCATGCAGCAGCTTGACGTTGTAGCCATACATCGGAATGCCGGGACTGCCGAACTTGCTGGGTTTTGACTCGACGCCATTGGCAATCGTCAGGATCGGCCAGCCGCTTTCGGTCTGCCAGTAGTTGTCGATGATGGGCACTCTCAAGCCTTCGCTGATCCAGCGCGCCGTCGGCTCGTCCAGCGGCTCGCCGGCCAGGAACAGTGCGCGCAGGCTCGACAAATCGTATTTCGTCAGCAAGGCGGGATCCTGCTTTTTCAGCACGCGCACGGCGGTCGGGGCGCTGAACATGACCGTCACCTTGTACTTCTCGACCAGCTCCCACCAGATGCCGCCATTGGGCTGCCCATCCATGCCCTGTGTCGGCAGACCTTCATACATGATGGTGGCCATGCCGGCAATCAGCGGGCCATAGACGATGTAGCTGTGGCCGACGACCCAGCCGATGTCGCTGGTTGAAAAGAAGGTTTCGCCGGCGCGGCCGTCAAAAATGTGCTTCATGCTGGCGGCCAGGGCAACGGTGTAACCGCCGGTGTCGCGCTGCACGCCCTTGGGCTTGCCGGTGGTGCCGCTGGTGTAGATGGTGTAGCTGATGGCGGTGGAGTCCAGCCATTCGCAGGCTACCCGTGCATCGGAATGCTTTTCA